>DASRHX010000356.1:0-3054 GCA_035650295.1 Bryobacteraceae bacterium
GCCGCCGCGTGTCCACGATCAAACTCGACCAGTATTTCAGACCGCATGGAATCGATCTCGACCCGACCACGAACCGGCTTGCCATCACGGTGGAGAACCCCGACCAATTTCTGTTGCTCGACATTCGCGACCGCCGTATCCTTCGCGCCTACGACACGAAAGGTAAGACGCCTCACATGGTGCGCTTCGGCCCGACGAAGGGAGGCGCCCAGTATGCTTACGTAAGCAATTCAGGGTCGGGGACACTCAGCGTGGTGCAGCTAGCGACTGGAGGTGAGATGAAGGTGTTGCCGATCGGCGAGCGGCCGGAAGGTAGCAGGCTTTCGACGGACCATCGCGAGCTGTACGTGACCAACCGCGAATCGGGCACCATCACAATCATCGACACGACGCGTCAGGCGCAGGTCGGGCTGATCAAAACGGGCGGTAAAGGCCCTGTTCGCGTCGATGTCACACCTGATGGCCGCTATCTCGTCTACGCGCTGATGCATGCTCACAAGATCGAAATTGCCGATCTGCAGACGCGCTTGCCAGTGGCGCAAATTCCCGTTGAAGGGGAGCCGATCTCGCTTTCGGTTTCCGGTGACGGCCAATATGCGTTTGCATCGTCCGAGGAGATTGACACTGTGCACATCATCTCGTTGAAGGATCGCAAGCTGGTGCGCAGTTTCAAGACGCCGAAAGGCGCCGGTCCTGATCCGGTGTTGCTGGTGAGTGGAAAGTGAACCGGCGGCGGCTGATCCAATCGCTCGGCGCCGCGGCGGTCACCGGCGCGTGTTCGAAGTCTTCCAAATCGGATCGCCCGAATATCCTGTTCATCCTTGCCGACGACCATTCCTGGCTGCACACATCCGCGAATGGCACAAAGGAGCTGCACACTCCGGCGCACGATCGCATTGCCCGTGAAGGCGTCCGGTTCACGCATTCCTTCTGCGCGTCGCCTTCGTGTACGCCCTCGCGCGCGTCCATTTTGAGTGGCCGCCACGTGTGGCAGACGGGAGAGGCGGGGCTTCTTTATGGCGCTGTGCCGCCCGATCTTCCGCTCTACACGCAGCTATTGAAGAAGGGCGGCTATTGGGTCGGATTCACGGGGAAGGGTTGGGGACCGGGCGATTGGCGTGCGTTAGGTTTGGATCGCAATCCGTGCGGCCGCCAATTCAACGATGTGAAGCGGGCTGAGAAGCCACCAGCCGGTGTCGACGAGCGCGACTATGCCGCGAACTTCCAGGCTTTCCTCAAGGAGCGGCCAAGCGGCGAACCCTTCTGCTTCTGGTTTGGCTCCACCGAACCACACCGTTTATACGATCCGGGCCGCGGCCTCCGCATGGGCAAGAAGCTGGAGGACGTGGCCGTGCCGCCGTTTCTTCCCGATTCGCTCGAGGTGCGTTCCGACATTCTCGACTACTACACCGAGATCGAGTGGTTCGACGCGCAGATTGCGAAACTCCTCAAGATTCTCGAGGACACGGGCGAACTCGATAACACAATGATTGTCGTCACCAGCGACAACGGGATGCCCTTCCCGCGCGCCAAGGCCAATCTCTACGACTGGGGCACGCGCATGCCGTTGGTAATCCGTTGGGGCGCGAAGATCAAGGGTGGGCGGACCGTGGACGATCTGGTGAGCCATGTGGATTTTGCTCCGACATTTATCGAAATTGCAGGCGTGAAGGCGCCGGAGGGTATGGCGGGCAAGAGCCTGGTACCGCTGCTGTACTCCGGGAAATCTGGTGTCGTCGATCCAGCGCGCGATCACGTGTTCACCGCCATGGAGCGCCACACGGTCGCCCGGCCCGATTATGCCGGATATCCGATGCGAGCCCTCCGAACGAGCCAGCACCTGTATATCCGCAATTACTTGCCGGACCAATGGCCGACAGGCGGCGAGTACGTCGGGTCTAACAAAACCACGCACGGTGACATCGATGGGGGTCCAGCGAAGGATTTTCTTCTGCTCCCAGCCACGCGTGTGAAGTTCCGGCGTGAGGTCGAGCTTTGCTTGAACAAGCGCCCGGCGGAGGAGTTGTATGACGTGACGGCCGATCCCGGGCAGGTAAATAATCTCGCCGCGAACCCGCTGTACGGCGCAGTGAAGATCGACATGAGCCGGCGGTTGGATGATTACTTGCGCCAAACAAAAGATCCGCGCATAAACGGGCAGGACCCATGGCGCGCTTACCCTTATCGCCAAACCACGGGCTATGGAGCTTCTTTCAATAGCGTGCTGCCTGAAGACGTCCGCGAGAAGGCTCGCGGCGCCGCTACGCACAAACCGGAATAGGGGTTCACTCCGGTTCTTCGACCAGCGCTTTCAGGCGATCCAGCCGCTGATCCCACTCGCGCTCGATAGCCTTCAGCCAGCGCCGGACCTGCTTCATTTTTCCTGGAGTCATCTCCCACACCTGTTCGCGGCCTTCCTTCCTTACGCGAACGAGCCCCGCGCCGGAGAGCACGCGCAGATGTTTGGTCACCGCCTGACGCGTGAGCGGCTCCCGTTCACTCAATTGCGTGATGGATTGACGGCCGGTGTGGCACAACTTCATTACAAGGCGAAGACGTGTTTCGTCGCCCAACGCTGCAAACACCGGCGCCGCGGCGCGTACTTCCGAACTAAGCATGTTCGGCCAGGTAGCGTTCGAGATTGGCCATCTGGTCGCGCCAGCCGTCCGTGTTTTCCTTGAATGCTTTCGCCCGTTTGGCAAGCGAAACTCCTTCAAATCCGGTCTCGAGAACCGTCACGCGGGTACCACCGGCGACTTCTTCGAGCGTGAACGTAACAAGCGTGGTGTTGGAATCGTTGTCGTCGACGACGGCGCCGGGCAGCCAGCGCCAGGAGAACTTGGAGGGCGGGATCATCTCCTCGATCTGGAACCAGAACTTAAAGCCTTCCCAGCCGGGCACGGTGGCGACTAGATCGAGGCGCTTGCCGGGCGCGAATTCGCCTTCGACCTTGCACTGGAACCAGCTTGAGAATTCCTGGGTTGTGGTGAGGGCGCGCCAGACCCGTTCGCGGGAGGCTTTGACGACCATGGTTCGTTCAATGGATTTATCGAG
>DASRHX010000357.1:0-2285 GCA_035650295.1 Bryobacteraceae bacterium
CAGACCATCTATGATCAGGCGTATGAGTTGGTCGGCGCCATTACGTATCCGGCCTTCCGCACCCGCGCGCAAACCTTCGGCCAGTACCGCAATTCGCCCGGCTATCGCCGCATGTCCAGCACCGACCCGAACAACCGTGACTCCGGCAACTACGTGATGTTCGATAACGTGTCTCCCGACGGTTCCGGCGTCTTCACCCTGAACCTGACTCCCGAGCCCCCGGCCACCCCTGGCGTGGGCGATGCCATGCCGGCCGTCAATGCCATCCAGTTGGTGCGCATTGTCCCGCCGCTGCCCGTTCTGAGCATTCAGCTCAACGCCAACGGCACCGCAACGGTTCTTTGGGACGCTGCGGCAGTCGGCTTCACGCTGGAATCGACCGCGCAATTGGGTCAGGGCGCAAGCTGGAGTCCTGTGGGTGGCGTAGCCAACCCGATTACCTCCGCCGGCTCCACAACCGTGACGCCCGGCGGCGCACAATATTACCGGCTCAAGAAGTAGCGCGCGCAGCCCACTGAGCCACCGCAAAGCGGCATGAAAGCCTCGGCGAATTACTCCGGCAGACCAACGCGGCGATTGTGGCCCGGGGCAGCGGGTTTCTGGCTCCTGCTCCTTTGCTCCGGGTCTGTCTGCGCCCAAGTCGCCGGGGTGCATCGCGAACTCTATCTCAATCTCACCCGCGACGCCTTCTCGCTCGCGCGGCTGACCAATCATCCCAACTTTCTCAACGGCACCCCCGACCAGACTGCCATCACCACCGGCGGACTGAACAGCACCTTTGCGGGCGACGACTACGCCCAGCGCTTGCGCGCCTATCTCACCGCCCCCGCCGACGGAAATTACGTCTTTTCCATCTCCAGCGACGAAGCCTCGAACCTTCTGCTCGGCACCGACGAGAATCCGGCCACCAAACGGCTCATTGCCTGGGTGGACCCGCGCGCGCAGCCGGGCAATTACACGACACACCACGGGCAGGCATCTCTCCCGATCCCGCTCCAGGCGGGGAAGCGTTACTACGTCGAGGTGCTCCACCATGAAGCCAACCTCATCGACCATCTCTCCGTGCAATGGCGGCTGCCGGCGGGCACGACGGAATCGCCTATCCCCAACTCGCGCCTTGTTTACGAACTCGCGCCCCTCATCGTCTCGAACCTTGTCAGCCTCACTGTCGAAGAAGGCCGGGCGGTGGTTCTTGCGCCAGTGCTGGCGAACTTCCTCCCGCAAGCCTTCCGCTGGCAGCGCAACGGCGCGGACATCTCGGGCGCGACCAACAGCAGCTACGTCATCGACACCGCCACGCTCTCGGATAACGGCGCGCTCTTTCGCGCCTTCATCACCAATCAGGTCGGCACTACGAACACGGCCGAGGCGCAACTCACGGTCCGGCGCGACACCAACGCCCCGACCGTCGCTGGCGTCCTGGCCGCGAACGCGACGAACGTGTTCGTGACGTTTTCCGAGCGCGTCGCGGCTGCCTCGGCGATGAACCTCGCGAACTACAGCCTTCCCGGCGTGATATTGCTTGGCGCCGACCTGGCCGCGGACGAGCGGACTGTCATCCTCCGCACTTCGCCGCTCACGTTTGGAAACAGTTACACCCTTTCCGTCAGCGGTGTCCTCGATAGCGCCAGCGCGCCAAACGCGTTGGCGCCAACGCTAGTGCCGTTTGACGCGAGCGCATTCAATCCCCAGCGTGTGGGCGGGGGTTCGCAGACCGGCGCCGTGTTCCCGGCGGGCAACGATGGCGCCACGATGACGGGCGGTGGCGCGATTGGCGGCAATAAGGATCAATTTCAATTCGCGTGGCAGTCGATTGCCGGCGACTTTGATGTTCGCGTACGCGTCGCGAAACTGGGGTTCACCGACCTTTTTGCCAAGGCAGGCTTGATGGCGCGCGAGTCCCTCGACGCGGACAGCCGCTTCGCCGCCGCCTTCGCCACGCCCACGCTGGCTGGTTGTTTCTTCGAGGCACGCACCAACGCAGGCTGGTTGACGACGACGAGCGGCTCATTCCCGGCCAGTCATCCGAGCACATGGCTGCGGCTGAAACGGGCGGGCAACCTCTTCTTCGGCTTCGCCAGTCAGGACGGCGCGAACTGGACCACGCTCGGCTCCGTTCACATGCCGCTGGCGAACCGGCTCTACCTCGGCCTCGCTGCCAGCAGCCACAGTACCAACCAGATGACCGACGCTCAGTTCGCACAGTTCTCGTCCGTCGTCGGCGGGACGGTGGACGCTGTCCCGGCGCGCACCGAGCCGCTGGGAGCGTCGAGCCGCAAGACCGG
>DASRHX010000358.1:0-4024 GCA_035650295.1 Bryobacteraceae bacterium
CGTCAGGATCTTCGCATCGCCGTCGAACATCTACGCCTGCTTCGGCCGGAAGCCATCCCTGCTGAGGCTGTCCGAATGCGCGCCGCGGCTTCACAGCAGGATGTGTTCACCCATCTCGCCGAAGTGTGCAATGAGATCTACCTTCGATCGAATCGCGCGGAGGATCTTTGGGAGGGATTCACTGCCGCCAACGAGAATCGGGCTTGGACGATGCGCCAGATAATCGGACAGCGTGTCGATCCCGCCCCGGCCTACGCCGCCGCGCTCAGCGCGCTGCAAGCGGCAGAACTGCAGACGCTGAGGGATCGTTCTCCTGAGTTCCTCGCTTCCCTGGCCGCGGCGCGGCTCCGTATCGCCGAACTCGAGTTCGCCCCCGGTAGTTATCCGCTGCCCTCGATCTCGACTCCCGATCTGCGTCTCCTTCAGTCTCAGTTGAAACACCACAACGCCGTCATTCAGTTCCAGGTCGGCAAACGGCGCGCTTATGCCTGGGTGCTCGAACCGAACAGGTTGACGCTCGTTCCCCTTGCGCCAAGCGCCGCTCTCCAAACTTCGGTTCGGCGGATGAGAGATCTGATCGAACAGGATTCACCTGCCGCGGCCCGGGCTTCCCACGAGCTCTATCAATCTCTATTCGGGGGACTGCCTAAATCCGTCCACTCGATCGGGCGTTGGACGATCCTTCCGGATCAGTTTCTCTATCAGGTCCCCTTCGCCGCCCTGGTTTCGAATGTCGCCGGCAACTCCGCTCGCTACCTGATGGAAGACGTGGCACTGCAGTTGACCCCCTTCCTATCCGCTGCCGCCGCGTCGCCGGGCCGCCGTACGCAAGCCAAGTTCATCGGCTTTGGCGACCCCATCTACAACACGGCGGATTCCCGCTGGCACCCTCCTCGGTCGGGACGCGGTTGGCTTCAATGGTCCGGCCTGCGTGCTTCCAACGAGGCGACATCTTTGCCACGCCTGCCGGGAACCGCGCACGAAATCAGGCGCAGTGCCCAAAACTGGAATGGGCCCGCGGAAACACTCACTGGCGCGCAAGTATCGTCGGCAGCTTTGCGTGCTGCATTCGCCGCGGAGCCCGAAGTCGTCCATATCGCGACTCATCTCGTGCCCGGCGCCGCTGACCCCTCCGAGAGCCGCCTGATGCTGTCGCTTTCATCCTCCGGTGAGCCGGAACTTCTCGACCCTGTCGCCGTTTCTCATTTTCCCGCTCGCTGTTCCCTGGTCGTCATGAGCGGATGCCGTGCAGGCGCCGCCGATGCCATCGCCGGCGAAGGCCTTCTGGGCCTCTCCCGTGCATGGCTCGCCGCGGGAGCCTCCTCGGTCCTGGCAACTCAGTGGCCGATGCCCGACGACTCGGGCGAAATGTGGGAATCGTTCTATCGTGCCTGGCGCGGCTCCGAACTGCCGCCAGGCGCCTCTCGGGCCTCGCTCGCCCTCCAAACTGCGCAAAAGGAAATGCTCGCTTCAAGCACCTGGCGCGCTCGCCCCCGCTTTTGGGCGTCTTATTTTGTAATAGGAAGCAGATAACGCTGTGGTCATCTCATCAAATCCCAGTATGGCGGCGGGCCATGTGCCCCTTGCGCCCCAGACAGCGCAGAGACAGGATCGGGCCATGAACCAGACCGATGCAACAGGTTCGGTTGAACCCTTCTCCCGGTGGACCGAACTCGTCCAACGCATTCAAGATGGCGACAAGTCCGGCATGGAGGACCTTTATAAGGTCTTCTCCCGCGGAATTCGCTACTACCTTTGCCGCCAACTCGGGCCTCAGGAACTCGACGACAAAGTGCACGACGCCTTCCTCATCGTCGTGCAGGCGATACAACGCGGAGACCTCCGCGAACCCGACCGGCTGATGGGCTTCGTCCGGACCGTCGTCCGCCGGCAAATCGCCGCGCACATCGATCAAGCCGTTTCCACTCGCCGCGATCAGATGGATCTGGACACCACGCCCAAGCTCTTCGACGCTGGCGCCAATCCGGAGGAGCACGCGATCGGGGACGAACGCGCCGCCATCATGCGTGAGGTCCTCCGGGAAATCTCCCATCGCGATCGCGAGATCCTCACACGCTTCTACCTCCAGGAGCAGAGCCAGGAGCAGATCTGCTCGGAGATGGATCTGTCGGAAACTCAGTTCCGCCTGCTCAAGTCCCGCGCCAAGGCCCGCTTTGGCGAATTGGGCCGGAAACGGCTTACCTCCAGGCCTTTGTCGAGACTCATTCGCGCCGTCACCGGAGAATAGAAATGCCAGACCCAATTTTTTTTGTCCGCCCCGCTGAGAATTTCCTCCTACCGGCCCCACCATTGTTTTAGAAACGAGGTATACCTGTGAAATCACTGGGACAGGTAGAATTTTACGCGGTGGCGGTCAATGAGGCATGGAGACACCGTATGACACTTTTAGAACAAGGCCACTTAACCGAGGAAGCGCTGGAAGCTTACTCGCTGGGCAAAATGGTCGACCCGGAGTCGGAGACGTTCGAAGAGCACTTGCTCCTTTGTCCCGGCTGCCAGGACCGGCTTCAACAGATGGACGAGTTCGTCTCGGCCTTCAAAATAGCGGCTGCTCGAATGGGAAAGGAGGAACCCCGCGATCTAGTGGGGATCCCTTTTGCCGATAGGCTTCGCCGGTCGTTCCAGAGCATCTCGAAGTCTTGGACCCCCGCCTACGCCATTGGCGGCGCGGCAGTGGCGGCGGCTCTGGTGATCGCCGTTTTCCCTCGGGGCTCGGCCCCCAGGCCAGGCAGTGTGGCGATTGAATTAAACGCAGTCCGCGGCACTGTCCCGGTAGTGGTCGCCGCGCCCGACGGGGCGCGGCTCAAGCTCTCGCTCGACCTCACCGGTTTGCCCGCCGCCAATCGGCTCAAACTGGAAATCGCCGCCTCGTCCGGCCAGATCCTCTGGAAGGCCACTGAGGTCCGTCCGCCAGCAGACAAACTTTCGATCGAGCCGCCCATTCACCCCGACGCCGGCCTCTATTGGGTTCGCGTGTACGACGCCGAAGGCGAGCAATCTCTGCTGCGCGAGTTCGGACTCCGCATCCGCGAATAATACCCACTCCCGTCCGCACCCTGTCTCTCGCGCCTGGGCCGCGCGAAATGGGCGTATCGGGCCAAGTGGCTGCCTGAAGGTCTACCCTTGGCGACTAGAACGAAGCCGCTAGCGCGACCGCCACGTGGCTAAAGCGAATGGATCCCTTGTGAACTAAACTCGATTTACGTGCTCCAAGACATTCGATTCGGTCTGCGCATCCTCGCTCGTAACCCAAGCGTGACCGCATTGGCGACCATCGCGTTGGCACTCGGTATCGGCGGTAGCACGCTGATTTTCAGTGTGGTCTATGCTGTCCTGCTGAAGCCTTTACCCGTTGCCGATCCAGACCGGCTGGTCTGGATCTGGGCCAATAGCCCAAGCCGCAATCTCGCTTATGCTTTCACGGCATACAGTACTTATGCGGAGTGGAAAGCCGGTAGCCCTTCATTTGAATCGATGTCCGCGTACGCACCCGCTTCGGCGACGCTGCTGGTGGGCAATGAGCCGGAACGCCTCGACGTTCTGCGTGTGAACGCCGCTTTCTTTACCATGCTCGGCATCTCTCCCGTCGCGGGTCGGAATTTCCTGGCCGAAGAGGACCAGCCGGGAGCGCCGCGAGTCGCGATTCTTTCCTATGCTCTGTGGGAGCGGCGGTTCGGCCGCGACACCAGCGTCATCGGCCGCAGCATAAACCTCAATGGCGAGAGCGTCGCTGTGACCGGCGTTTTGCCGCGTGGTTTTGCGTTTGGCGCCGTGGAGTCCACGTTTCCGAATCGGACGGCGGACATCTACGTTCCGATTGCGCACAGCACAGCCCGCGGGACGCGCGGGGCTCCATCGCCGTCGGTGGGAGTTTATGCGCGGCTCAGGGCTGGCGTTCCTATCGAGCGTGCTCAGGCCCAGGTTGACGCCGTCTCACGCCGGCTGGAAGCCGAGTATGCTGATCTGAAAGGCACTCGCGCACAGGTCTGGCGAGTACGCGATT
>DASRHX010000359.1:0-6451 GCA_035650295.1 Bryobacteraceae bacterium
GTGCGGTCTTCGCCGAGGGCGGTGATGTCCTTGGAGGTGGTGACGGCGTTGCGGCAGGAGCGGGCCTTGCCTTCGGGGGTGCGGGGGCCGGTGGATTTGAGGGCGTTGGCGCGGTTGGCCAGGAGTTTGGCTTCGGAAAGGGGCTTTTTCAATTTGTTCATTGCGGCTAAAGAGTCGCATGGGGCGGAGAGGGCCAGGAAATAGGGCGCGGGTATGTGGGTGAGGGGGCGAGAGATGGGGGTGAAGAGGAGCGGTGACTGACAATTAGCCGCCGATGGACGCCGATGGACGCGGATAAAAAATGTAAGAATGGGACGCTCCGCATCAGCTGGGCAGCTTGCCGCTCGTCGAGGGTGAAGAGGAGCGGTGAATGACAATTCGCCGCCGATGGACGCGGATAAAGAATGGAAAGGCGCCCTATTCGGACAAAAGTTGATCGTCGCGCCGTTTTGCCTCCATCCTTCTACGCCACGACTCAGGTGGCTCGTTTGAATCGGTGGGAATGATGGTCAGCATCGCGAGGAGGAGTCCTACTGTCATCTGGTTTTGAACGGCGGCGGGAGTTGGTGTTCCAGAAAGGAATGCACCAGAGATCAGCCACAGAGCCACGCCCAGCGATAGCAAGTGAATCCGTTGCAGAGGGGGCCAGAACGACATTATGGCGAGTATGATCGTTGCCGATCCTCCCACAAAGCCGGTGACCCACCATTCAACGGGTTGCGCGCCGTGTGCGAAGATGAACGGGCTCATCAGCAGCCAGCACCCTACCGCGACTTCCAGCGTACGGGCCCACATCGCTTACACTCCCTCCGCGACTCGCTCGGCATCGGCGGATGCACGGCCCCAGAAGGTATCCCACAGGATCGGGTAGCTTTGCGTGCGCTGCCAGACACGCCCCAGATACACGAGGGAAGACCACACTTCGTCATATGAGAGTGCGACAAGCAGAAGGGAAATCGCGGCGGTGATCAGGCAGAGGAAACACCACGAGCCTACTACCGCACCCTGAAGAACCACCAGCACAGCGCTCACCAAGCCGAGCGGGATTACATCCAATCCAAAGAGGATCACCAGCCATGGACGGTACTGCCAGCGCCGCGTGCAACCGGCCAGCCCGAATATCGCGTCGCCCAGATACGCCAGCGCACCGAGGGCCGCGTCCGGAATCCGCATCCATTGCCTCATCCGATGAGATACGTCGGAATCGAGCACCAGCTTCGATTGCACGCCGAAGATCGGGTCCCAGACATCACCAATTAGTCTCCACTGATACAGCGCCATGTGAGTAGCAAGGATGAAAGCAACGCCGGCCAAGACGCAAATCGGAACGCGTTGACGCCATGAGGATGGGTTGTATCGCCACGGCGGCGCCGCGACCTCACGGGGCCGTATTCGTGAACTGGAAATCATTGGCGCATCCGCGCTTCTTGCCGATGGGACTCGCTTGTCTCCGACTGATCCGTGACTTCCTCGGGCACCTGCAAACCATTTGTCTCGTACCACTGCCGCGGATTTTCCTTCAGCCGGCGGACCATTTCGACGAGCGTGTGCCGCAAACGATGAGTCGGCTGCCAGCCCAAAACAGCGCGGGCATGGTCCATCGCGACAGGATAGTGGTCATCCGCCAAATCCACCATCCACGGTT
Source organism: Bryobacteraceae bacterium (assembly GCA_035650295.1). Lineage (GTDB taxonomy): Bacteria > Acidobacteriota > Terriglobia > Bryobacterales > Bryobacteraceae > JAFLBB01. The sequence continues at coordinate 1,646 of DASRHX010000359.1, forward strand.
TGATAAAGGGTTCTTCCTCATCCGAGGCCAGCTTTTCCTCAACCCAGGCGCCCGCTTTCGCCACCGGCTTGGGTATGCGGATAGTCGGCCACTCCATTCCATGTAGCGCTTCGCCCAGAATGTCCTGCGCCTCGCCATAGCTCACAATGTCCGGTTCGGCGACAAGAAAAACTTCATCGATGTCGAGTTTGTCCCGGAGGCCGATCGTCCGCTCAATGCAGTCCGTGAGGTCCTCGAGATGGATGTACGGTTGTCCATGTTTGGGGTCGCCGGGGAAAAAATAGCTGTGGAACGTCTTTTGATGAATGCGCGCGATGTGCTGCGATAGCGGCAACGAATTGCAGTCATCGTCGTATACGCCGGCTATGCGCAGAATCACTGTGGGGATTGTGCCGTGCTCGCGGCGAATCACCGACTCCGCCTTCAGCTTGGATTTCGGATAATCCCATGCGGGCTCCACGGGTGACTCCTCGGTGATCGCTTCGTCTTCCTCGTCTTCCACGCTCTTCATAACCAACAAAGTGCTGGAGAAGATGAACTGATCCGTTGAAAGTTGGTTCAGCTCGCGGAGGACGCGCGCGGTGCCTTCCACGGTGAGCTTGTCGTAGAGCGGGCTCGGCTCGCCGGAGAAGTCGTAATAGGCTGCCAGGTGTACGCAGCTCGCGATGCGGCTGCCGAAGCGTCGGCGGATCGAATCGAAGGCATTGCGCACGCTGGCGTCCTCGGTCAGGTTGCATTCGAGGAAATGGGCGTTCCCGGGAAGCTCTCGCGGGGGCTTCCTATCGAGTCCAATTACGGGGTAGCGTGAGGCAAGCCTGGCAACTACACTGCTTCCGATGTAGCCCGCACTTCCCGTGACAACGACGATCGGTGAGTTCGTTTGCATATCGAGACTCCTCTGCACGCAAGCCGGAATCTTCGCTATGGTGGCGACTTATTCAAGCGCTAAACCGTTACGCCATAGGATTGGGCATGTTTGTCGCCAAAGAGCGCCGGCGTGTGTTGAAACAAAGAATGCAGCTAGCGAAAGAAGGAGATGGCGAGGGTGCCGTCACGGAAGTGAAGCATGACGGCCAGGTGATTACCAGTTTCGCGGGGGGCCCAGGATTTGCGCCCCGAGCGTGTACCAGGCCGCCATTTGAGGATTTTTGGACATCGAATGGTGCAGGGTCTTGAGATTCATCCGCTCCACAGCCGACAGAATCCGCTCATTCTCACCTGCGCGAGAGAGGCAGTTTGCGGAGAAGGGCGAATAGACGGCCATTTTTTCGTGCCCCTCCGGGGCGCGGTCAACCTTTGCCAGCGCGGTCTCGTCCTTGCGGTGGAGATCCTCCCAGATCGCGCTGCCGCCTCCCGCCGGGGAGGCTGCATTTACGGTAGCGGTGAACGTTCCCCAAGAGGCCAGATTGGCCCAGATCTGCATTCGCCGCAGCGATTGATCGCGCCCGGAGCCCGCCTCATTCGTGATGTGCACGTGCAGGTGCGCACCGGCAAGCGCAGTGAGTTCGGCTATTTCACTCCAGAGCCCGTCGTGTCCGATCGTCACGACCGCCGGAACGCCCTTCACGCGGAACCACATGGTAGAGGCTTGCTCGCCCGGCTGGAAAAGCTTCGGCCGATTCACGGCGAGCTGATCATAGCGGGTCAGCAGGGAACCGTCCGGCCCAAGAACGAATGCGGCATTGGTCAACCTGTTCTTCTCGATATGCGGCATTCCAAAGACGACACACACGTGTGACTCGCGGGCAGCCTGCTGAATTCTCCGCAATGCCTGCGCAAGGGTCCGCGCATCCGCACCCTTGACTTCGCTTTCGCTGGAGCCAGTCACGGCGAGCTCCGGGAAAGCCACCACGTCGGCACCGCCGCGGGCAGCCTCCGCTATCAGCTTTGCCATCCGCGCAACGTTCGCCTCCACACCGGAGTTGCAGCTCATCTGCGCAATCGAAAGCCGAACATCCACCTCCGGCGCAACGAGTGGCTCGAACTTCTCCGGAGGGGGCGCGCCGGATTGCAGGGCTCTCTTCCCTGCCTGCCAGAATTTGTTCAAAATCGGATGGTCCACCCGGCGGAGAGACTCCTTGCGGGAGGCCTGGGCCGGATCGATGGTCACGGCCAGAAGCCGTTCTTCGTTTTCCGATGCAGCCACCATCGAACCGTCAGGCGCGATCACCGCGCTGTGCCCGTGTTTCCCGCCGCCACACGTGTTGGCCAGTACGACATATGCTCCGTTTCGGATTGCTCGCGGAACATACCAGTACCACCCCAGCTCCGGCACCCACTCGGAAGCGCAGCCAACGATCCGCGCAGATGATGGCGCTGCATCCCCAGCCGTCCATGGAAAAGACGCCGGGCGCCCGGGCCCGAGGATTGTCGTAGAGCTTGTCGTACCGGAGAATCTGCTTTCCAGCCGGCTCGACGGCTACCATCCAATTTCTCGACACCTTTTCTCCGAGGGCGATGGACTTTCCTCCCAGCAAGACATAGATCTTCGCTGCAGTGGCCGCGGCCCGGATTTCCGCAAGGCTGCGGTCGATCTCGGGCGCCTCGGCCGCCGGTTCCGCGCAAAGCGATCCTTCGGGAAATACCACGACACGGCATTGCTCGGCAGCGGCCTTGCGGATGTAGGCGACAATCTTCTTCTGGTTTTCCTCCAATCGATCCGAAAGGCTAATCTGGGCGATCCCGATCTTCCACGCGGTGTCCTTGGCAGTGGCGAGGGCGGCCGCGGCGGCAGCCAGCATCTCGCGGCGGGCGATGTGCCGGATTGTCGTTGTTGCACGGTGCATTTGCTTTAGCCAGCCTTTCGTTCCACAAACTCCTGCCTGATTCTCGAACCACCTCAGTTGGTAGCGCCGGCGCCGGAGCGGTTTAATTGCACATAGTCAATCTTGGCTTCCTCGGCGCCGTCTCTTTCTACGGCGACGGCAATCTCGTCGCCGGCCTTGATGGTCAGCTTCGGGATGTTGTGCACCTTCCAGGCGGCATCGTCCGCCAGTGCGGTCCACGGCACCCCTTTTCGGGTTCCATTGATGAACAAAGTGAACCGGCTGCGTCCCTCCTTGTCGTCCAGGTAGCGCACGTCCACGTCATAGGTTCCGGCGCGCTCGACAAACAGCTCTGAATACGGCGTCGCAATACGGCCCTTGTCGCCTGTCAGCCGGACATTGATGCGGTGCGATACGGCTCGATCGTCCTTGAACTCCAGCTCGTAGCTCTGGAGCGTGCGGAAGTTCTCCGCTTCGATGCGGATCGACCTTCTGTCGCGCACCGGTTCCGGCAGCTGATGGTCGACGAGGAGCTTTTTCAGCTTCTCGGGGCTTCCTTCTTCATCGCCGAAGGCAAGGAAGTAGGCCATGCCCGCGTCCGAACAATCGGCGCGCTTGGAAACGCGCATGCGGTCCCACAGAAACTTCACTCGTGAATCGGACGCGTCGCGCATCCAGTGCCACGGCACCCATTCTTCGTCAGTCGCCGGACGCCCGTATGGGCTGGTGGTGAGCAAACGATTTTGATCGGCAATCTGCACCCAGTGAATTCCCGATGGAATGACACTCCTCTTGGTGTGTGTGAAGGTGTACCTTGGGCTGAACCCGTCGTTCCAGCGGCTGTGGGAGATGATGTGCACGTATTTCCGCTTTTCCGGGTTCGACTTCTGGATCGCCATGTAGGCCACTTCCATTGGTCCGGCAATGATGAAGTAGAGCGGATTCTCCGCGCTGGAATCATCAATCGCTTTGCGGATACTTTCCACCGATCGTGCCAGATCCTTTCGGCTGTCGTGGAAAATTGTCATGGAGTAGCCAAACCGCTCTGCCGCCCCCAGGACGCTGGCGGCGTGGATTTTCTCCCATTCCGGATCGGTCTTGGGAAGGATCGAGTTGTAATCGAAGTGGACCACCCGGTCCTTCACGCCAGCGGCCGAGAAGATCGCCAGCGCGACTGGTGACGCCGCCCAGTCATCTTCGTCGTTGTGGTTCCCGTCGGAACTGTATGCAATGCGTCCGCGGAAATTCTTGCCTTCGTATGGACCGGCCTGCAACAGTGTTCCCACTGCCGAGAACTGCAACAATGCCGCAGCCGCGCATAACAAACCAGTGAAGCTCTTCATCCGTGCCCTCGCCAAATTGGAGTTTATCCCTAAAATCCCAGCCGCAATCCGAATCGGAAGAATCGATGGTCGATACCTTCCCTTCCCGTGTTCTGCGTTCCATTACTGATTCCGAAGTTGCCCGATGATATGTCGGCATTCGGAGCTGCAAAGTGAGGTGTGTTGCTGAGGTTGAATGCCTCGGCGCGGAACTGGAGGTCCACTCGCTCCGTGATGGTGAATTTCCGGAACACCGCGGCATCCACATTTACCAAGCCTGGCCCGTGCAGTACGTTGGATCCGCAAGTGCCGAACCGGGGGGTGTTCCGGTCGGTCGCGTTTGGATCGCCTAGATTACCGCGATCCCACCATTGGGTGCGCGAGCCGATGACCGTGACAGCGCCGTTGCAATCGGCGAAATTGCTATTTCCGGGGGCGTTCAGCACCGTCGAAGGCGCGGTCGGCGTAACGGGCAATCCAGTCCGGAGCGCGGCGAGCGAATTGACTTGCCAGCCGCCCAGGATGTAGGAGGGCACGCCGTTGCCGGCCCACCGCTTGCCCTTCCCAAACGGAAGTTCCATGGCGAATGAAGCAGTGAAGTTGTGCCTGATATCGAGCGGCGTGTTCCCGTAATTCTTGTACCAGTAGTTCGGGTCGTTCACACGAAGGCCGGCGTCGGATGCTTCATTCGCGTAACCGAGGCTATGAGAATAGGTGTA
>DASRHX010000360.1:0-3584 GCA_035650295.1 Bryobacteraceae bacterium
CTGTTCTTCAATATTCCCGCCCGCCGCAAATTCCTCCGCAGCGAGGAAACCGAACACGGACATATATATCATTACCTTACATTGGCGGCGCTGGCCCATCCGCACGTGGCGTTCTCCTTCATTCGCGACACCCGGCTGGTCTGGCAGTTGCCTCCATCAAAGGATCTGCGCGAACGATTGCGCACGCTTCTCGGGAGCGAGACGGACCTTGTCCAATTGGACGCAACCTCGAACGAAACCGAGCGGCCGATTCGGCTCTGGGGGTTTATCGGAAAGCCAGGCGTTTCCCGCGCCACACGCGAAAATCAGTACGCGTTTGTCAATCGCAGGCCCATCGAGAACCGCGGACTCAACTACGCTCTCCTGGAAGGTTATCACACCGCCCTCATGAAGGGCCGGTTTCCGGTCTGCTGCCTGTTTCTGGAAATCGACCCGGGCGAAGTGGACGTAAACATTCATCCCGCGAAACGCGAGGTCAAATTTCACCAGGAAGCCGAGGTCCGGCGTTTCGTCAGCGACGCCATTCGCGACGCGCTCATGACGTACCATGCCCCGCCGCCAGTCCAACCAGCGCCCATCGAGCACAAGCCCGTACCGCCCCGTGAACTGCCAACGTTCACACCGCTGATGGGAACCGCCTTGACCTCCTGGCCCAAACCCAAGCCGGTCGAAATCCCTCCGGCCGCAGAGTTTCAGTCTGCCGCATCCCAGGCTTTCCAGCCTGCTGAACTGCCGGACGCAGAACCCGCTCCCGAACCGACCGGACCGAGTCCATTGCTGAAAGTCCCGCTTAGGCTCGTGGGCGTCATTGGAAAACTGTACGTCGTTTTCGAATCGGACCGCGGCATGGTTTTGCTCGACCAACACGCAGCGCACGAACGAATCCTCTTCGAGCAAATGATCAAACGCATGCAGCGCGGCAATGCGCCCTCTCAGCGCTTGCTGCTCCCGGAAACCATTGAAGTATCCGTGCGCGACGCTCAATTCCTGCGTGAACTGATGCCCACGCTCAACCGCCTGGGAGTTGGCCTCAGCGAATTTGGCGATCGCACCTTTCTCCTCGATGGCCTGCCGCCGTTCGTGAAAGCGACCGAGCCCCGCCGTTTCGTGCTCGAATTGATCGATCAACTGCGCGCTGCGGGACAAAGCGTGAATACCGTGCGGCTGGGAGAAGACGTGATCGCCAAGACCGTTTGCCGCCACGCCGTCAAAGCAAACGACGCGCTGGCCGGCGCCGAACTGGAGAATCTCATCAACGACCTGCGCAACTGCGACATGCCCTACACATGCCCGCATGGCCGGCCCACGATCCTCGAGATGAACTTCCGCGAGCTCGAGAAAAAATTCGGCCGTCTGCAGTAATTGACTGGAGCCGCGGACGTGAGTCCCGGCACTTCACTTACTGTTTGGGTGTTACTAATTTGTAAAACCGCGAAACAGCGTCAGGGCTGGCGTCCATCACTTCGACGACTCGATTGGTCGGCGTCATAATCACGTCCTGCAGGCCCTCCCATTGTCCGGAATTTAGCGAATTACGGAACTGCACGGAGTAGGTCCTGTTGGAAACCGCCATGAAACGGAGCAAGGCACTGGACGGACCACCGGCGGCGTCGAGCAACTCCACGTACAAATAACTGTTGCCATCCGTAGGATCAGTTCCGGCAATGTATTCGTCGAGGTTCGTCATCGTATCCCCGTCACCATCATCGTCGGCGTCCGACGGATCGCCGGTATTCAAGCCATACTGGGTTTCCCAGGCATCCGGTATGCCATCGCTGTCCGTGTCAGGGATCGGAGCGACAAAGAACGGCGGCGTCATTTGAAACCCCTGCGGCCGCGCCTGATTGAACACGATGACGTCGTAGCGATTGCTGGCCTGGACATTACTGACGGTAAGGAAATGACTGGTCGAAAACACAGCGTTGCTAAAGAGGCTTCCTGTAGCGCCAATGCGACGCCATCGGTAAGTTACCGGCAGAGTCGCATTATTCGTGACCAAAACACTCACGGTCACCGAACCACCCAAAGGCACATACTGACTCTGCGGGAACTGAGCAAATATCGGCGGGACAATGACCGTCACCGTCACCGGCCGCGTGGAGATCGAGGTGATCGCATCGGAAATCCGCAAGTAATAAACACCTTCGTGTCCGAGCAACACCGGCGAGAGCGTGTAAGTGGCGGCGTTCGCACCTGATATAGGCGCGCCGTTGAAGAACCACTGATACGAAACAGGACCGGATGCCGAAACGTTCGCAACCAGGTTCGTCGTCCCGGCCAGTACCGCGACCGTATCCAACGGTTGCGCCAGGATTCTGGCCGTGTTGGTGAGTACCGTGAGCGTCCCCTTGCCGCTCATGGCGATTCCGCCACTGCCCAGCACCAGGACGCTGTATTGTCCCCCATCGGACAATTCAAGATAATTTATAGTAAACGTGGCGTTCGTCGCGTCGGCGATTGGCGCGTCTTCAAACAGCCATTGATATCGCAGGTTCGACCCGGTGGCCTGCACCGTGATGCTGGCTTGATAGCTGAAGTACGCCGACGTGTTTGCCGGTTGCACGGTAATCTGCGGTGGCGTTCCGCCGACGTATGCTCCACCCGGTGTACCGCCCACGGCCACCCAGTTTACAGGGTCATTCCCGTAAGCACTCGCGTCGATACGCTGCAAGGTGGCGCCGCGGCCGTCCGCATTGGTCGGCCACGGTGCGGTGTCCGCATATCGAATGCGCTCGACCAGCAGGGATGGCACCAGGCCGAAATTGGGCGGACCCGCCGGCTCAGGCCGGTCGGGACGCCGAAGCTCAATCGGCTCGCCGGAGTTATCCAGTTTCCCGCTGTAGGGACCGTACACGGGCACATGTGCGGGCACATAGTTGTGCGCCCGGAACGCCGCAACCTGCTGCGGATCTGTCGGATCAATATTCCCCAACAGCAAGTACCCACCCGGCGGCAAAATGACACCCGCCGGAAATTGGTACTGAATGGCATTATCCAGGGCCCATGTGTTCTCGGGGTGGTTTGGATCGTAAAGCGGCACGTTGGTGGAAGTGATGTTGTGAAGCTCTATGTATTCGTCTATGGAGTTATCATTCGTGAAGCCAAACCTGATGAAATCAAGGGGGCGATAATGAATCTCGCTGATGACAATCGGACCCACCTGAGGCCCCGCGTTTGACGCGCCCAGGGTCGTCCCCACCTGCGGCGGGAATTGATCGTCGCCCGTGCTGGGGACGTAGCGGCCGAACGAACGCCGGTTCTGCGCTGCACCGAAATCGAATCCTTGATAATAGCCTGTGAGATTCTCCGTCAACGGATCAGCCGAAAACAGGTACACCTCTTCACCAAGCGAATTCAGTGTGAATGCACGTGCGCCCGTATCGAATTGCGTCTCGTCAAAAACAGCAAAGCCCCCCGGCGCAAGCACCGTCCCATCCGGGATGCGAAACTTTCGCGGCTGCGCAAATTCGTCAGTCAGGAACCAGCCGCTGATGTCCGCGCTGCCGGTCGACAGATTCTGCACTTCAATCGCATCATACGGCGGGGCGGGATCGCTGTGGGTCAACACTTCATTGATCACTACT
>DASRHX010000361.1:0-2158 GCA_035650295.1 Bryobacteraceae bacterium
ACCGACTCCCTTGCGCTCAGCTTCGATAGCCGGACGACATCGGACGGTGAGGCGCTCTTCACATGTGCCGCACCGGGGCCGTGGCAGCGCTCGCAGGTCACGCCGGGCTGCATGGCGCTCAAGTCGGGTCCAGGCTTTACCGCCGTGGCGTGGCACTGGAAACATTGCGTGATGGCGGCGGGTGCCTGGGTGATGCCTAACGCCTTTTCGGGCGTTTCCGATGGCGTTCCCGGATGACCCAACGTACGTGCCGCATGACCGGCTTCGCGATACCACGATAGCCGGTGCTCGAAATATTTCCCGTCGCGCCGCCCAACTGGTGTGATGGCTTGCGCACCCGCTCCGAAGGCCCATTCGAGCACGGCATCGACCCGCGCCGCATCTTGCGTAACGGTGACCGCGACCCCATCGGCGCTTTGCGCATACGCGAACTCCACGCCGGAACGCTCGCGAAGCGGCCGGGCACTCAGTCGTTGCGCCAGGTCAGTCTGCGCAGCGGGCCGGAGCGCGGTTGCGTGATGCGAGGCGGCTTGGCTCCGCGCCTGTGCCGGATGGCAGGGCGCGCACGCCCGCGCGCCGGTGAACTGCGCCCAAGCGGGGACGGCGGCCAGCGCGATCAGCAAGGCAAGGGCGAGCACTTCGTATAAGAATATAGTGTGCTCTGGTTGTTTCTGCTGGCAGCGGCCGATTGGGGTGCGATCGAGCGGACTATCGCCGCCGGACGCCACCGCGAGGCACTCTCCCAGTTGGAGAGTCTGAAGGAACGTCCCGTCGCCTGGCACGTGCTGGCGTCGAAGGCGCACGATGGGCTCAACGATCCGGGGCGCGCCGTCGCCGAGGCCGAGAAGGCGCTGGAACTCGATCTACGCAACGAGGCCGCGCACGTTCAACTCGGCTACGTCTTCCTGAGCCGCAACACGCCGAAAGCCGCGGTGGATGTCTTCACCGACGCGGAGCGGCTTCTGCCCGACTCGTTGGTGATCCGCCTCGGCAAGGGGCTCGCGCTCAAGGAACTGCAGCGCTACGACGAGGCCGAATCCACGCTCGAGCGATGCTGGCCTCATCCGCTCGCCTTCGATGCCCTGGCGACCGTGCTCGTTCAGCGCGGAAAGTTCGAGCAGGCGAAGGAACTGTCATCGCGGTTCGTGAAAGTGAATCCGTCCGACTATCGCGGCTACTACTTCCTCGCGGCGGCGAAGAACGGACTAATGGAGGAAGGCGCGCGCGAAGCGCTGCGGCAAAGCCTGGCAAGGAAGGCCGATTTCGCCGCGTCACACGCGTTGCTGGGAAAAATTCAGATGGCCGAAGGCGAGCTGGCGGCGGCGGCCGCGTCGCTCGAGAAGGCCACCCGCTATCGGCCCGATCTCGTGCAGGCTCATCTACATCTGGCGCAAACCTATCGCAAGCTGGGCAGGGAAGAAGACGCGCTGCGAGAGTTCGCCACGGTGAAAGAGCTCAAAGAGAAGGAGGCCCAGCCGAAGCCGGGCCTCCTGTATCATCGTGGCGGGGGACAGCCTCAGAAGTAAAGCTTCAAGGCCATCTGGAGCTGGCGCGAGGTATTGGATACCGCAGTGATGCGTCCGAAGTTCGCATTCCCGTTCTGCACATTCGGGTTGGCGAAGTACGGCGTGTTCGTCAGGTTGTACGCCTCAGCACGGAACTGTAGCTTGAAGCGCTCGGTGATCGAGAAGTACTTGCTGAGCGTAAAGTCGATGTTGCGTTGGCCGGGGCCCCAGATGATCCCGCGGCCGGCGTTGCCGATGGTCCATTGAGCGGGCTGCGAGAAGGCGCTGGTGTCGAACCAACGGCCTTCGGTGCGCTCGCTCTTGGAGAGGTTCGGATTACGCGATACGTTGGGGTATGTTGCGGATCCGCAGTTGCAGGTGTCGATGCTATTTCCCGGGTTCAAGGGGAATCCAGCCTGCAGCGTAACCAGTGCGGAGACCTCCCAGCCTCCGACGGCCGCATCGAGCGCCCGGCTTTGGATGTTGAACTTGCGTCCGCGTCCGAACGGCAACTCGTACACGGGCGCAAAGGTGAAGCGGTAGGGCGCGCTGTCGAGGCTGATGCCGCGATCGAGGTTGCGGTTGTTCAGCGGATCGCGGTAGCCGTTCTCGCCCGTGTTGATCAGCTTGGAGAACGTGAACGCGGCGATGTA
>DASRHX010000362.1:0-2449 GCA_035650295.1 Bryobacteraceae bacterium
GATGCCGAGGAAACCCAGGGAGCCCGCTTGCAGGAAAGCTCGACGGGAGGATTGCGCGGCGGTCAGATGCAAACAACCAGTCCGGGTCATAGGGGTCCTCTAATGATTCTCCGCGAATTCGCGTGAGCATAGGATGGCCCATACGAAGTCTTTGAGCGCGGCGACGCGGTCGGGGCGTTTTGCGATCAGTTCGGTGAGTGAGGCCAGTTCCGCTGGTTCGGGCAACCGCGTATATGCGGTTAAGTAGAACTCGTCGACGATTTCGCGGTCTGATTTTCCGGAGTTCACGAGCCGCATCAGGCGACCCTCCGGCGCGCTGAGTTTTTCGTTGTAGACCTTGCCCGCAAACATATTCAGGGCCTGGCCGAGGTTGGCGGCGGGGTTGCGTTCCGGCAGCGTGAGGCGGTTGGGGCGGCCGTAAATTTCGAGGAAGCGGGAATAGAACAGGTCAGGCTCGCGCAGCGTGATGGCGCGGGTTCCGGCGGGCGCTTGACCGGACGCCTTCGTGGCTTCCGAAACGCTCGTGGTGAATGTCTCGGCGACTCCGGTTACGTAAGAGATGGCGTCGAGCAGAACCTCAGCGTCGAGCGGTCGGGGCTGCGAGTGAGAGTAGTTCGTGCGGTCGTCGCGATTCCCCTGATTGGGAAGCCCGGACAGTTGATAGGTGCGCGAAGTGACGATGGTGCGGATCAGGTGGCGCAAATCGTGCTTATGGGTGCGAAAATCCTCGGCTAACCGCGCGAGCAATTCCGGATGGGTCGGCGGGTTTGTGGACCTGAAGTCATCGACAGGGTCGACGATGCCGCGGCCAAAGAAGTAACTCCACATGCGATTGACGGCGGCTTCGGCAAAGTACGGGTGCTTCACCATCCATTCGGCGAGTTCATTGCGCGGGTTCTCCCGGCCGGAGGCATTGACCACGCGTCCGTCGAGAAGCGTGGGTTTCAGCTTAGCTTTGGTCCGTGGATGATGAATGGCGATGCTGCCGTTGACGTCGCCGTTGCCCATGCCCTGATCGGAGGGGTGATCGAAGATGACATATTCGTTGCCTTGGTCGCCCATCTTAAACAGGCGTCCGAAGAAGGCGGCCATACCCCAGAATTGATCCTGGCTCCAGGCTTCGTAAGGATGATTGTGGCACTGTGCGCAATCCATGCGGCGCCCGAAGAAGACGCGCACCTCTTCGGCCATGGTTTCGCCCGGCGGTCCGATGACATCGTAAGGAAGATAGTGCCTCGTGGGTCCGTCGTAGCCTTGTGCGGTGAGACGCTCGCGGGCAATTTGATCGTAGGGTTTGTTGGTCTCAATGCTCGACCGAACCCATTCGCCGTACATCTGGCTCCACTTCGCGATGATGCCGTTTGAAAAGACAGAGACGCGGAAGACGTCGTCGAAGCGATAGGTCCAGTAGTCGACGAATTCAGGCGACGCCATCAGAATGTCGATCAGCTTGCGGCGCTTGTCGGGATCGCGGCTGGCGAAGAACTCGCGGGTGCGCGCCGGCGGCGGGAGCGTGCCGGTGAGATCGAGGCAAACACGGCGTAGGAACTCGGCATCTGTGGAGAGGCCGGAGGGAACAACGCGGAAGCGCCGAAGCTTGTCGAATACGAATTCGTCGACGAAGTTGGCGGCAGCCACTTTAGGGTAGTTGGGAACTGGATCGCCGACCACGCCGACGGTGGCGCTGGCGACGGAGCCCGCAGCGCGCACGAGTATAGCCGTTTCGCCAGTGCTTAAAGCAGTAACGATGCCTTCATCGTTTGCGCTGGCGACCATACGGTCGTTCGAGACGAACAATGCGGAACGCGTGAAGTCTTCGGTGCGGCCATCGGCCATGTGAGCGGTGACCAGAAGGCGATGCTTTTCCCCGCGTTCGAGCGAGACTGTCTTGGGGAACACCTCCAAGCGCGTGACACGGGATTCGGTATTGTCTTCCGGTCCGTAGGGAGCGCCCTTCCGTATCCAGTCGAGCAGAGTTCGATACTCGGGAGAATCGGCCTTAAACCGGATGCCGCCGCCGTGAACTGCCTGGCCCGCCGGCTTGCGCAGCAGCAGGCTTTGCTCGGGCTCCTTAAGGTTGATGCGAGGAATCCGCTCGCCCTTCGCTTCGGCCGAGAGCACCTGATACACGCCCCCCTTGACAATCCATTCGTAGTCGTCCTTGGGATGAAGCGCGCCGTTTGAGAGCTTGAAGCCGCCGCGGCCCTTCACGCCGCCGTGACAGTTGGAGTTATTGCAGCCTGTGCGAGTGAGTACGACGCCAATGTTGTGGCCGAAGGTGAACTCGCGCCGGGCATCCGCGTCCGTAATGCGGACGGCGGCCTTGCCCGTGCGCGAGCCTAGCGTAGCAGTGACCTGCAAGGCGGCGCTCTTGTATGCCCTCAGCAAGCCTTGCGGGGAAAGCTCGGCGCTCTGAGAATCGTTGATATGCCAAACTGCCGTGCCGGTC
>DASRHX010000363.1:0-3526 GCA_035650295.1 Bryobacteraceae bacterium
TTTATCAGCACTACGGCAAGCAGCCCTATTGGAGCGGCGCGCAGTTGGCGCCGACCGGGCGTGAAGAAGGAACTGTCACACCCAATCCGCAGGCCCGAGTTTCGGGGGATCAACGAATCTCGCGAAACAGCGATAACGGCCTGAACGCGCGCCGTGCCAACGCATCGCGCGGCACCGGCGAATTCGCCAAAGTCGAAGACGCCCGGCAGCTCATGGGCCTGAATATCGAAAATGCCAATGGCGACAACCTCGGCAAACTGAGCGACATCATTGTTGATCTGGAGTCTGGTCGAGTGCTTTACGGCGTTGCCACCCTCAAGGGCGGTGGCACCAGGGCGGTCGCGCCGGCGAACCTCGTCCTGATCGGCGATGACAAACTGCGATTCACGGGCAACAGGGAGAAGCTGCAGAACGCGCCGGGGGTCAATCGCGAAAGCGATCTCACCAGCACCGAGTATGCGGCACGCGTGTATGGCCACTACAGCCAGCCGCATAGTTGGTTCGACACGAACGATAAGTTCGACAACGTCCACCGGGCGAGTGATGTCTTGAAGATGAAGGTCATAACCTCCCAGGACGAAAAGCTCGGCCAGGTGCAAAACCTGTTCGTGGACTTGCAAAAGGGTCGCGTTCTTTATGTGGTCCTGAACGCGGCGCAATCAGTCGGTGGCAATGGCAACTTGTTTGTGCTGCCGCCGAATGCATTCACGCTCGGCAAGGACAAAAACACTCTCGTCACCGGGGTTGATAAGGCCAAGCTCGAGGGCGCGCCACGTGTCAATCGTGGCAACCTCAACCAATGGCTGACGCCGGCGAGAGCGACGGAGATCTATCGTTACTACGGCAAAGATGCTTACTGGACCAGCGGCAGCTGACCTGGCATCAACTGAAAAATCGGAGTGAATCAACCGGCAACAGAGGATGAGTCCACTGTTGCCGGCGATTCACGTACGCGCGAGGTGGTCATCGTCGGAGGCGGGCTCGCCGGACTGTCGGCCGCCATTTATCTGGGCCGCGCGAAGCGCGATACGCTTGTGATCGATTCCGGCAAGTCGATGGCGCGCTGGGAACCCGACGTACAAAATTATCTCGGTTTTCCTGATGGAATCTCCGGTGAAGAGTTGCTTGCCCGCGGCTGCGCCCAGGCACGCGCGCACGAAGTCGAATTCGCGACGGACGAAATTGTTGATGCGCGCAGGGCAGAGGACACGTTTGTTTTGCGGAGCAGAGAGCGCGCGTACCGCTCCCGCAGGGTGTTGATCGCCACCGGAATTTTCCACGTGCCGCCGGAAATCAATGGCGTCGCGGAATGCCTTGGGCACAGCATGTTTTTTTGCAAGGACTGCGATGGGTATCGCGTGCAGGACAAGGCCGTGGTCATTTACGGGTGGACAAATGAGACCGTGGAATACGCGCTGGCGATGCTCGCTTACACGCCGATCGTCGCGATCGTCACGGATGGCCGCGAACCGCGTTGGGACCAGACTCACCACCGGTGGATCCAGGAATACGAACTTCCTGTGTTCACCAGCACCATCCTCGAAGCGTGTCACGAAGGATGCGCGATCCGTTGTTTGCGCCTGAGTAACGGTGATGAAGTGGAAGTGGACGCGCTGTTCACCACGCGCGGCGACATCTGCTACAACGAATTGGCGCGCAGCCTTGACGCGGAGTTGGATCCCGACGGGCAAATTCGGGTCAACGCCAACATGGCAACGAGCGTGCCGGGGTTGTATGCGGCGGGCTGCGTCACGCCGGCGAACTGCCAGATGCTCATTTCGGCGGGAGACGGCGCGGTGGCGGCGCAGGCGATCAATCGCGATTTGTTTGAGGAAAGCCTGAAGACGCATCATTTGCGACGGCTCCGTCGCCAGCAATTGGCGACCGAGGAAACGATCCCAACCGTGCGCTGAAAACGGGGATTAAGATTTCTGACCCAACGGGAGTGAGATGCGGACAACGGAATGACCGCCTTCGGCAGGCATGATGGCAAGTTTGCCCTGATGGGTCTCGATGATCTTGCGGCTGACGGTAAGCCCCAGCCCAAGACCGACGTTACGGGTCGTGAAAAATGGCTCCGGAACTTTCTTGAGCGCTTCCGGCGTGAAGCCCGCGCCGTTGTCCTCGACATCGATGTGGACCCAGCGTGACCCGGCCACGTCCGTGTCCATCAGCGATTTGACGGCAATCTTCGGGTCGGACGGATTCGCCTGCAGCGCGTTGAGGAACACCTCCGAGAAAGCGTGGCGCAAAGCGGCATGGTCGCCGGCGAGGATGATCGGTTGCTCGGCGGCTTCCTGTTTCAGCTTCGAGGCCTTGGCCGGTTGATGTTTCTGGGCGTCCTGGAAAGCCTCCAAAATGAGATCGCTCAACGGCAGTGTCTCGCGGCTGGCGGCGCCTTCGCGGGCGAGGAAGCGCATTTGGTTGATGAGCCGCGCAATGCGTTTGACGCCGTCGGCCAAAGCATGATCGAGGGAAGCGCGAAATTCGGGATCGCGGAACTTATCGCCCAGGAGTTGTTGATGCGTCGAGAGCGGCACGAGCGCGTTGCCGACTTCGTGCGCGAGCCGGTCGGCCATCGTGCGGACGAGGCGCAGGTTGGCGGCCTCGATCTCAAGGTGTTTGAGGTGTTCGCTCTGCGTCTGGTCTTCGACCACCAGCAAAACGGAGTTGGGCAGGCCCGAACTCTGCACCTGGAAGGGCATGATGGTGACTTGATAAACGAGGTTCGGCTGGTCCGGCGGCTGATGCCTGAACGTGGCGATGGCGGTGCCGGTCTTGAGGACCTGGAAAACCTTGCTGCCCAGCACCATCGGGAGGTCGGAAAAGGCGAGTTCGCCGGAGCGACCAGCCCGGCCAAAGTAGCTGCGGGCCGTTTTGTTCGCGTGCAGGATGGTGAGGTCGCGGCTGACCAACACGCAGGCGCTGCTGAGTTCGCGCAGGATGTTGGTGAGCATGCCGTGGTTCTCGGCCAGTTGGTCGTGCTGCCAGATGTTCTTGACGGCCAGGCCAAGTTCCTCGAGCAGGTGGAAAATCAACTCCAGCTCGCTGTTGCCCAGGGGTTCGCCCGTGACGCGACCGTCGAAAGCCGCGACGCCGATCAGCGTTTCCCGGTCCAAAATAGGGACGGCGACCTGCGCCCCGAGTAACTCGAATTCCTTTTCGACTTCGGGATCCGTCGCGGATTCATCGAAATATCGCCGCAGGATGCGACCGGACTGCAGCAGGCGGCTGGCGATGCCTGTCTCGAAGGAAAGCTGGAAATGTTCAAGCAGGTTTGATGAGAGGCCAATCGCGCAGGCGCAGGAGAGCCGGCGTGATTCCGCGCGAGGGGCGTCGCCAAGGCCGGCGACTGGAGAGCGAAGAAAGATGGCGGCGCGATTGACACCAATGATTTCGCGCAGCAAAAGCAGGAACTGCTTGAGCAATCCCTCGGCGCTGAGCGAATGCGTGAGAATTGCGGAAAAATCGCGAAGCGCGCTCAATGTTTGCGTAGGCGAGGGACCGGCCGGCATGCGAACCGGCT
>DASRHX010000364.1:0-5257 GCA_035650295.1 Bryobacteraceae bacterium
GGGAGCCCATCACCGCGCTGCGCACGCTTCCGTGCCCAACCATCGTTCCCATATTCACCGAAATTGGCGTGTTCCGCAGCCGGTCGAGAAACGGCTTCACTGGAATCGGTGAGCCGCCGTCCGGGCCTTCCATGAGTGTGGTCACCCCCTGGCGAATGACGTTTTCCGCGGTGGGAACGTCGAAGATGCCACGGCGTGAGTGCGAGTGGGTGTCGATGAAGCCCGGCGAGATCGCGAGTCCCTTTGCCTCCAGCGTCAGCGTGGCGGTATGGGGGGGTAGGTGGCCCAACGCGGCGATCGAATCGCCCAAAATGGCGATATCGCCGTAAAACCACGGATTTCCAGTGCCGTCGAAGATGCGGCCGTTCGAAATTACAACGTCGTAACGCACCGCTTGGGCGCCGGCGGAGAGGGCAAAAATCAGAAGGCCCGAAAGAAGACGCATCAAGTCATTCTATCGGGCCTCTGGAAATCTGTGATTTTATGCCTGGGACGGAACTGCACACACCCTGTGACGGAACAACCCAGCGGAGATGGATTCGATTAGCGGTTGGTCTTCGGAGATGATGACAGCATGGCTAGGAAAAGCCCCACAATCAAGAATCCCGCGATTATGGCTGAAATCATCATGGCCATTGCACTCCCGTTCTGCATTTCCTGTTGCATCTGATGTGCCAACCCGGCGGCCGGTTGCAAAGATTAGATGCCTTCCCTGCGAGCCGCTATTCCTATCGACACACTCTCTATACCTCTATATGGCGATTTTTTTGCCGTTGCGGTATCACGAAGTGCATTTTTTGATACGTTGACGGAATGCAGGTAGATTTCGCGTTCGGCAAATCGGGTCTCTCCCTTAGACTGCCCTTGGGTTTTGACTATAGGTTGCTCGAGGCGCGTACGGCCGCGCCGCTTCCCGACTGGAAGGCGACCCTCGAGGCTTCACTCGATCAGCCTGTAGGCGGGCCCCCACTAGCCCTCCTCGCTGCCGGGAAGGAAACGGCGGCCATCAGCGTGTGCGACATTACACGTCCCGCCCCGAATCGTTTGGTGCTGCCTGCCGTACTTTCGCGCCTGGAGGCTGCCGGCATTCCACGGTCCGGCATCACGATCCTGATCGCAACGGGACTCCATCGGCCCGCCACCGATAGGGAAATCCGCGAAATCGTCGGCCCGGACATCGCCGCCGCGTACCGCGTGGAAAACCACTTCGCCCGCAACTTAAGCGAGCACCGTCACCTCGGCGAAACAGCCTCGGGAACACCCGTCTATGTCGACGAGCGTTTCGTATCCGCCGACATACGGATCACCTTGGGGTTCATTGAGCCGCATCTCATGCTCGGCTACTCCGGCGGACGCAAACTCGTCGCCCCCGGCCTCGCCGCCCAGGAAACGATCAAGGTTCTGCACAGCCCAAAGTTCATGCGCGACGTGCGCACCCACGAAGGATCCATCGCCGATAATCCTCTCCACCGGGAACTCCTCGAGATCGCCGGCATGGCTGGTCACCAGTTCATTGTCGATGTGGCGCTCACCCGTAAACGCGAGATCGCCGGAGTGTTCGCGGGCGAGCCGGTAGCGGCGCATCGTGCGGGAGTCGAATTCGTTTCGAAGGTTATGCTCGAACGTTTTGACGCCCCAGTCGACGCCGTCATCACCACGGCAGCCGGCTATCCTCTCGACCTCACCTTCTACCAGGCCGTGAAGGGTTTGACCGCGGCGCAGCACATCGTCAAACCTGGCGGCCGCATCCTCCTGCTCGCCTCCTGCGATGAAGGCCCCGGCGCCGAAGAGTTCTGCAATATGCTCAAAACCACCGCTGCCGCATCCGAGTTCCTGGATGCGATCTCCTCGACACCGGTGGTCGTCGACCAGTGGCAGTTGGAAAAGCTGGCCATGGTCACCGAGCGTGCGGATCTCTACTTCTACGTCCCAGGCCTCGCCGCCGACTTCTACCCTTCGCTGTGGGGCCGCGCCTTTGAGACGCCTGACGCCGCCGTCACTGCGTTGATGAACGGCTTGCCCCCCGGCGCGCGCGTCGCCTTGATCCCCGAGGGACCCTATGTGTTGGCCAAAGTGGAAGAAAGAGTCATGGCGTGAAGCAGTCAGCTCAGTGTTGCGCGTAGCGCTCTCGCCTCCTCCAACACCCGCCGCGCCGCCGCAACCGCATCCCCCGCCGCCTCCGTTTTATGCCGGTCGTCCGGATCGCCCAGCCCCGCATCCCGGTATCTCCGCAACCGCTCCACCACCAGGTCGCGAATCGCCTCGGCGCAGTCCACGCCCGAAAACTCCGCCATGTGCGATGTACTCAGATGCTCGCTATCACCCCCGCCGCCCGCGCTCGTCACTTTCACGTCCGCCAGCCCCAGCAGGCGCTGCAACGGACCCGCCGAGACGCGGATGTCCTGAATGTTGGCGAACGTCATCGTCAATTCCTGCACGCTCCAGATGCCGCTCCGCACCCGCAGGCTCCGGTCGGTCACGATATACCACCGCATCTCATAGTCGAGCCGCTGCTTGAAAAACGTGATCGGCAGCGACAACGTGAAGAGTCCCACTGCTCCCGCCTGCATCACGCGAAACATCGTCATCACCAGTTCCGGTGGCGGCTCCCGGAGCGTGGGAATCAGAAGCGTGCTCGCCAGTGCCAACCCAATCGGCAATTGCAGAGTGCCCCACACCACCAGCCGCCAGCGATAATAGTTCCGCCCCGCCCGGAACACGCGAATCGACTCTGGCGTCCCCTCCGGAGGCTTCGGATCCGCTGGCACCCGCAGCAGCCGTAGCAGAATTTCCTTTGCCGCCTCATGCATGGCCGCGCTTCTCCAGCAACTCGCGAATTGCCCGCAACTCCCCCGCAATCTCCTCCAGCGTCCCCGCCAATCCCTCCTGACCCGCTCGCGCCTGGGCCGCGGCAAGAGCGCCAGAGGCGCCGCGCATGCGCGAATAGAGAAAATCTCGCATCGCCTCGTGATTCTCCAGTCCCTCCAGCGTCATGGTCGAGCTCGCCGACCCGCTGGCCGTTTGAATCTCGATCCGCGCCAGCCCCAGCCACCGCTCAATCACGTTGGCCTTCAGTTGGATGTCCTGAATGCGCGCGTAGTTCAACATGATCTCGCGGCGCATGATGATCCCCCAACTCATGTGCACGCCCTCTTCGTCGAACCGGTAGCGCATCGTGTGATACCGGAAGTAAAGCACCGTCATCGTCACTGGAAATACGAACACCGTCGCCAGCGCCGCAAAGAAGTAGTAGGTGAGCAGCGGCTCCACCGGCCGCTTAATGGAGGCGATGTGAGGAGGAATGGGCTGCATGGAGAGAACCGGATCGCCCGATTCTCCCACAGCACACTCGAAATCGCTCAGCGCGTGCTCGCCGGTTGCGCGTACATCGTTCCGCGCTGCCGCGTCTCGGTTTCCAACCGCTTCTTCTGCATCTCGGTTCGCGTGGCGTCGTCCAGTATCGGGTAGATCGTCATGTTCGCCAGCGCCAGCCGCTTCGGCGTCGAGCCCAACTCCTTCAGCGCCCCGTTCAGCTCCAACAGATCGCCGCGCGTCAGCTCCAGCACGTGCTCGTCGGGCTGGAAGATCGAGCCAATGGAATACTCCAGATAGGGCGTCTTTGCCTGCTCGATATGGCACCCCAGCATGTGGCTGATCAGCCGCCCTTGCGTGAAGTCCACCATCCTTTGCGTCGACGCCACGAACGCCGCCCAGTCGGTCACGTACAGCCGCCCCGGATACACGTTGTCCCCCGGCATGAAGACCGCCGTGCGTCGATCATAGAGTGCCACGGCAACTGGATGATGCCCTGGAATCGGTACCACATCGAGAATCCGTTCCCCCAGATCGATCTTGCCAATCGAAGTGGGCCACGTCTCAATACCGAAGGCCTTCTGTACCGCCGGTATCTCCGCCGGAATGAACTCCACGCCCGGACGATTGGAAAACTGCGAATCGCGCGCAATGTGATCCCTGTGTCCGTGCGAGTGCATCACCATCAGCGGAATGTTCTGCCGTCCTTTACGCTTCAACCAGCGCGCGATCACCTGATCGACGAATGTCGCAAGTTCCGTCGTCCCCGCGCCGGTATCCATCAGCATGGCCTTGTCCTTGCCGAAAATCAGATACAGGAACGGCTTCTCGTAATGAACGCAACCGGATTCACGCAGGATGTAAAAGTCTTCGTTGTACTCGTGCACCTGCCACTCCGGCAACTCCATGCACTTCGGGCCGCCCGTATCCCAGCGCACGGGAAGCTTGCCTGGCTCAATGCCCGCGCCATCCGGCTGCGGTGCCTGCGCCTGAATGAACACGACGCCGGCCCAGGCAGCGAGCACAAGCACCCAGATCCAGCGGTCGAGTCGTAAAGAAGTGAACATACGGGAATTCATCGGCGTCTCCTAGATTTGGAACGCCTTCTACCGGGAAGGAACGAAACGAAGCCACGCGCTTGGATGGCCCGCAGACGGGTTCTCTCCAGAGTAGCGCGACTCCAACGCTCCCTGACTTTTTTCGCCCCCCACGGTTGGCAACCACTTCCCGCTGTTATATACTCCCGCTAACTTGCAGTTCTGCTATTGAGATAGGGGTAAAGAAATGAAACAAACTTCACGAATCATAGCTGCGTCTGCTGTGTTCGCGCTTTGCGCATTGGGACAAATCGGCACTGGCACGATTACTGGCCGCATCACGGACTCCACCGGCGCCATCGTGCCCAACGCGCCCATCACCGTGGTCGCCACCGATACCAACTTCACCTTTAAAACCACCTCCAACGACGACGGACTCTATCGCGTCCTCTCGTTGAATCCGGGCAAGTACAAAGTCACCATTGAAGCCCAAGGGTTCAAAAAATCGATCCACGACGTCGAATTGCGCACCGGCGATACGCTGGCCGTGGACACCTCGCTGCAAGTAGGAAGTCTGAGCGACTCCATTGAAGTCTCCAGCGCCGCCACCCTGCTCGAAACCGAAACCTCCGCCACCGGTTCCGTGGTCGCCGGTTCCGTCCTTTACGACATGCCGCTCTATCAGCGCTATGTCAATTCCACCATGAACCTCGTGCCCGGCATGACCTCCGGCGGATACGCCTACGGTGGCAGCCTCGGCTCCTATCACCTCGCCGGACAGCGCTCAGGCGCCATCGGCATCTTCGAGGACGGCGTCAACGGCAACGACCAGCAGGGCGGTACCGAAACCGTGAAGCCCCTTCAAAACTCCGTCGCCGAAGTAAAGGTCCTCACCACCGTTCCCCCAG
>DASRHX010000365.1:0-3592 GCA_035650295.1 Bryobacteraceae bacterium
CAGAAGCGCCTCGCCGACCCGCGTACAACCTCGCCCGAAGAGTCGGCCCGCATCATTGCCGGCCACAAAGCGGTCGTGATGATCACCTGCTCCATTCACTCGACCGAAGTCGCCTCCACGCACACTGCCGTCCAGTTCGCCTATCAGATCCTCACCGAGTCGCGCCCCAAGTACAACGCCATCCTCAAGGACGTCATTTTCATCCTCGTCCCCTCGCTCAACCCCGATGGCGTCGACATCGTGAAGAGCTGGTACGACAAAACGCTGGGCACGCCCTACGAAGGCGCCTCGCCGCCGCAGCTCTATCACAAGTATGTCGGCCACGACAATAACCGCGACTGGTACATCTTTTCGCAAATCGAGACGCGCAATGTCATCACCCAGCTTCACAACGCCTGGCACCCGCAAATCGTCTACGACGTGCACCAACAGGGCCCTTACGGTTCGCGCATCTTCATTCCCCCGTGGCTCGACCCCATCGATCCGAACGTCGACGCGATCCTTGCTCAATCTGCCAACATGATCGGCGCCGGCATGGCATACGACCTCACCGCCGCCGGCCGCAAAGGCGTCGTCATCAACGCCAGCTACGACTTTTGGACTCCCGCGCGCCACTACCAGGCCTATCACGGCGGCATGCGCATCCTGAGCGAATCGGCCTCCGTGCGCCTCGCCACGCCGATGACCGTGCGCCCCGATCAGATCAACGAAACCGCGCCCGGCTACCTTCCGCGCGAGCGCAGTTGGAACTATCTCGAACCTTGGCTCGGCGGTGAATGGCATCTCGCCGACATCGTACGCGACCAGTTGATCGCGTGGGAATCGTGCCTCTTCCAGGCCGCCTCCCGCCGCGACGATCTGCTCCGCGCCTTCTACGCCGTCAACCGCAATTCGCTGACTCGCAGCACGCCCAACGCCTTCGTCATCTCCTCCAAACAACGCGACCTCGGACTCACGCGCAAGCTGCTCGAGACGCTCTCCTTCGGGGCTGTTGAAATTGAAAAAGCCGGCGACACGTTTCAAGCCGCGGGCACGACTTATCCCGCCGGCTCCTACATCGTTCGCATGAACCAGCCGTTCTCCTCCTTCGCCAAGACACTGCTCGAACGGCAGCACTATCCCGACCTGCGCCTTTATCCCGGCGGGCCGCCCAAGCGCCCGTACGACGTCACCGCGCAAACTTTACCGCTGCTCATGGGAGTGGACGTCGCCATGATCGACGCGCCGTTCGAAGCCAAAGGCGCGCGCGTGACTTCGTTCAACGACCTTCC
Organism: Bryobacteraceae bacterium; assembly: GCA_035650295.1. Taxonomy (GTDB): domain Bacteria; phylum Acidobacteriota; class Terriglobia; order Bryobacterales; family Bryobacteraceae; genus JAFLBB01. The sequence goes on from DASRHX010000365.1 coordinate 1,272, forward strand.
CGCCGTCAATCAGTGGTTCAAATTTCCCGGCGGCCGCACGCCACGCGTCGCCATCTATCGCAGCCACATGCCGCAAATGGATGAAGGCTGGACGCGCTGGATCTTCGAACAGTTGGGCGTCCCCTACACAAGCCTCGGCAACGCCGATATCCTCGCGGGCAGCCTCCACGCGAAGTACGACTCCATCGTCTTTCCCGACCAATCGCCCGCTTCCATTCACTCCGGCTACGCTCGCGGCGCGATGCCGGAGGAGTTCACCGGCGGCCTCGGCGAAAAGGGAATATCCAGTCTGAAATCGTTCGCCGAAGAGGGCGGCTCGCTCATTTTTCTGAACGACTCCTGTGACTATGCGATCGAGCGCCTGTCGCTTCCCATCCGCGACGCCACCAAGGGACTCTCCACTCGCGAATACTACGTGCCGGGTTCGCTATTGAAAGTCCGCCTCGCGGCCAATCACCGCCTCGCGCGCGGACTTCCTGAAGAGCTCGCCATCTGGAACGAAGGCTCGCCCGTCTTCCAAATCGCCCAGGACGCCCGGGTATCCAGCGTCGCCCGCTACCCCGCCAGCGGCCTCCTCGCCTCCGGCTGGCTGCTCGGCGAAAAATACGCCGCCAACCTCCACGCCCTCGTCGAAGTGCCCATGGGCAAAGGCAAGGTGATCCTCTTCGGCATGCGCCCGCAGTACCGCGCCCAAAGCTATCAGACGATGAAACTGCTTTTTAACGCGCTCATGCCGTAGGCTTAGCGAGAATATTGCGTTGATGCAGAATCGGAACTGATCAAGTGGAGACACCTAAGCAGCCCACCCACAAGCGGGATCACTCCGGATGTCCAAGCATGGTTGCGACGAATCTCAAAAGTCAGCCCTGAACCTCGTTCTGCAACTGATGGCCCTTCCACAGCCGCCGCCTTCTCCCGTGGTTGCTGCGCGTCGACTTGGAGATAGCAGTAGATTCCCAGAGGCGCCAGATTGAAACGCCCGGTTCCTAAGAGGCAGGTGCGCGAATTCACTCCAACGCACCCGTTCTCGTTCTTCGGCGTCCATCCGCGTCCATCGGCGGCTAAGCGTTTCGGCACCGTCTCCCAACCGATGCCCGCATGACGCCCCACCCCTTCATGCCCTAAACTGAGAACCGGATGAACGTAGGCATTCAACACCTCCACACCTACTTCTTCTTCCCCTTTTCCATCGACAAGCAGACGGTCTCTCAAGATCACCCGGAAATCTTCGGCAAGTACCCCTATTGGATCGACGGCCTCGATGAATGGCTGATCGTGCATCAAAGCGCCGGCTGTTCCAGCATTTTCAACAGGGTCGGACCCTGGAAGCGCACCGCCTACAAGACCTTCGACATGGACTCGCAGGCCTACCAGGACATGGTGTTTTTCCACCCCTATGTCCGCCGCGTGTTCTTCGACGCCCGCGACGATAATCCCGAGAACGACGACACCGAAAGCCTGATGCGTTGCTACACCATCAAGCCGCCGGATGGCTCACGGCTCTACTTTGAGGCCTCCGATGGACGCGGGCGCAACGCCAAATGCGAAGTCACCGACTTGCGCCTGTTCATGATGGCCAATGGCATCGGCATCCTCTCGATCGGCATTGAAGCGTTCAACCTCACCGGCAAGGAAGCGCTGTGGATTAACGAGGCGATGCGCAAGGTCTATCCTTCGAGCGGCCGCCAGGTGCGGGAAGCGCGCGTGCCAAACCGTTCCGCGTTCGCCCTGGAAACAAATGGCAAGCCGGAGACCATCGTTGAGGAGACCTTTCAAAGCGGGGGCATGTACGGCTTTCTGCCTCCGCTTTCGAAGGTGGTTACGTCGCTGCTCTACTTCGCCGATTACCAGGATCAGGAACTGGAGCCGGTTCTCGACGAGCGCATGATCGTCTACACTTACTGCGCCATCGATCCGAAAAGCGTCCCCGAGGATTTCATCGAATCGCGCGACTATCAGGTGTTTCTCAGCCGGCTGCTCTATGTCGACCGCTGGGGCGACGACTACCGCTACGACGAGGCTTTCACGCGGCAGCAGATGGCCCGCCAGTTCTACCGCCGCTGGATTCACCAGGGCACCTACTACGGATTCACCAGTTACTCGAACGTCACGTGCACCATTGGCGCGTTCGATTGCGACGAGCACGAACTGCGCGAAGGTTTCCTCATCCATCGCATGTTCAACACGCGTTACTTCCTGATGGCGATGGTGTCCCTGTTCTATCGCGCGACACTGCTCGACTTCGCGGAGCGAACGGCGCTCGTTTCGCGCCAGCTCTTCAAGGACATGGAAGATGGGCGCATCGCCAAAGAGAACGTGCG
>DASRHX010000366.1:0-3182 GCA_035650295.1 Bryobacteraceae bacterium
CGGGTTGGTGAGGTTCACCAGATGGACGGTCATTGAGCTGGCCTGACGCCACACCGTCACATCCAGCACGCCCGGCCCGCTCACGGTTACGACGGGAGGTTCGTTGCTGGCCCACTCGACAGCGTTTCGCAGGAGCTGGAAGTGGTCCACGCTCAACACTTCCCAAAACGCGCGATCGATGTCCCACGGAAAATAGCACACGCGCCCGGTGCCTTCCGTGAGAAAGACCTGCGCGATATCTGTTCTCTCCCTGGGTGGATAGACCTTCTCCATGGGCAGGTCCGGGTAACTCGGAATCAACGTCAGCGGCGCGTTCGCGAATTCCCGGCGCGGCGAAACCTCCACACGCGCGATCCCATGGATGATTCGCGGCGCGTCCTCCAATCCTTTCAGCAGCGGATGATTGACTGCGCGCTTGTGCTCCACGGCGAGATACGCGTTCTGCATTCGTGGCTCCGTTCGGCCGCCGTAATCGACTCCAAACAGGTCGGCCAATCCGAAGTTCTTCCGCCTCACGCCATCCTCGTCGTACAAGCTCGTCTCGTAGGTCGCGATAATGCTCGTTCCACGGCCGACGGCTTTCCGCAGTTGCTCGCATTGCTCATCCGAAAGCACGGCCACGTTTGGGAGGATCAGTGTCTTGAACGCATCGACCTGATCCAGCTTCCGATCGTGGACCATCTCGAATGGAATTCGCGCTTCGATCAAAGCCTGATACCAGCCGTCAATGTGCGCCTCGACATTCCCCCCATGAAACCATCCGGTCTGTTGCGAATACACCAGCCCCACGCGCGCCAGCGGCTTCACATTGCGCAAGTACTTCTCCCAGTTCGCGTATCGCTGATACAATTCCTCGACGGGCCGCAGCCAGCGCTCATCCCGCAGCGTGCCGGCGAATTTCGTGAACCACGGCCGCAGTCCGTTCGCGACGCCGTCTGCCACCCACAACCGAATCTCCGGCGCGCTTTGAACAGAATCCTTCCAGCGATATGGTTCCTCGACGCCCACACTGAAAATCCCAACGATCGGCTTCGCTCCCATCGTTGCGCGAAATTCCTTCCCGTTCTTCCCATTGGCCCACGGCACCGCCAAACCGCGACGCGCCTGGCGGTCGGCCATCAATATTGGCGCCAGTTCGCCGATGCGTTTCATGTCCAGCGAACTGCCCGCTCCCCCGCCGGTGTTCGGAATCACGCACGCGTTCGCATTGATCTTGCGCACCTCGCTGTCCCAGAGTTGCCATAGATCAAACAGCCGTTGCTGCCTCCAAAGAATATGGGCGCGCCGAGCCGGGTTCTGTCTGTCCTCGCTGCGCGGCAAATCGTGTCCGCTCGCTTCCTTAAAATTCTTCTGGCAGTGCTCGCAGAAACAAGTGCCCGAGCCGTCCCAACGGTTGATGAAGATGCCATCGAGCCGATACTTCGACATGATCTCCCGATGGACTTCAGTCATGAAATCGAAATTGTACGGCCCAAGCCCGCAGGTGACCCACATCTCCGGCGACGCCCAATGTCGCCGCGGTTTCCCCCCCGAATCCACCGCGATCCAATCGGGGTGCGCTTCCTTCACATCATCGTAAGTTGCGTGCGGGTCTGTGCGCGCGATCACTACCATCCCAAGCTTGCGGCAGCCGGTCACGAGTTCTCCAAAAGGGTCGCTCTCCCCCAGCCATGGGCTCCGATGATGAAACCGAATGGTGGTCGGATAATAGGCCACGCATCCGCCTGCGCTCAGGCAAACCGCGTCTGACTTCGTGCGCCGAAAATAATCCAACCAGAACTTCGGATCGAACTTCCCCGGGTCGTCTTCGACCAATGTGAGTTGCGCCCACCGCATCGGCTTGTCGACCCACGATGAAGAGGCTTCTGCCGCGAAGAGCTTCCTGAGCGGAAACGCTTCACAACCAATCATCGCTGCCATCGCGCCGGCTCCTTTCAGGAAACTTCTGCGCGTCGCGTTGTTCACGGTTACATGCTTACCGGCCGCGCCTCCAAAACGACACTCTTTTGTTTGTTCTTGCACGCCTTTCGGGCTTCATGTTTCCTACCCTAAGGCGCACAGGCTTATGTGGGTGAAATGGCTAGCTGTGAGATGGCTTCTGAACGGCGCCTGTTGTCTCGCATTCACAAACGCCCTTGCGGGCGACGAATGCCCCCCAGAATCAGATCCAAGCGCTCTCGACCATTGGCAGGCGCAGCACAGCCTGCTGTTTGCAAACGATCTCCTGACAGTCACCTTTGGCAATGGGCGCTTCGCGGGCGGCGGAACAGGAGGCCGGCTCGTGGCTTCGACCAATGCGGCGGACTGGAATGTGGACGCTGCCTCGGCAGGCTTTGTCGGCTCGCTCGATGGAATTACTTATGCCGATGGCCTTTTCGTGGGGGTGAGCAGCATCGGCGGAGCGGTAAGGTCCACGGACGGCATTAGCTGGCAGGTTGGCCCAGGGAGCGGCTATGGCATCACTTATGGCTATGGCCGGTTCGTCTCTGTCGGCCGCTCAGGCGGCACCTATACCTCGACCAACGCAACAAACTGGGTCGCCGATGGGACTCGCACGAATGCGCATATCTATGGGGTGGCTTACGGCGGCGGCACCTTTGTGGCCGTGGGGCTTGGCGGCGGAATCTGGCTCTCGACCAATGGCATGAACTGGAAGGCCAGTCCGTCACCCACGAACCAGTCATTGTTCGGCATCACCTTCAGTCAAGGGCAGTTTGTTGCTGTAGGGACTAACGGCGCCGTTCAAACCTCGACCAATGGCATCGACTGGTCCATCCGCGCGTCCGGCACCACTCATTGGCTGAGAGCCGTGACGTACGCCGACCATTTATTTGTCGCCGTCGGGAACAATGGCACGATCATCACTTCACCCGACGCAGTGAATTGGGACCTCAGACAGTCAGGCACCACCAACCATTTATCCGGCGTCACGTACGGTCACGGTGTTGTTGTGGTATTTGGCGCGAGGGGCACAGTCCTCGTATCCGACCCGCTTTACTTCGGCGCTCCCTCAATCGTGAGCCAGCCTCCGCCCGGCGTCACTCTTTTGACAGGGGCCAGCACAAGTCTTGACGTTGCTGTCTTCGGGACGGGGCCGCGTTATTTTCAGTGGCTCAAAGACGACGTGCCGATATCCGGCGCAAGCAACGAAGTGCTCAACCTTTCGAATTTGGAGGAATCGG
>DASRHX010000367.1:0-3012 GCA_035650295.1 Bryobacteraceae bacterium
CCGGTCGGTGGGCGCACAGGCTTACGGCGAGGTGTCGACGGCCGTGAGCCAATCGTTTCAACGGCTGATCGCGGCAGTCGTCAAAGTGCTGCCGGCCGCGATCAGCGCCCTCATCGTGCTCGCGGTGTTCTGGGTTCTAGCGACGTTGGTGAGGCGCGTGGCACGGGCCGGCGCGCAATACATCGACGACCAAACGAAGAGGCTACTCGTCACACAGGTGACGTACTACCTGGTGTGGGCTGTCGGTTTCATCGTGGCGCTCGACGCCGTCGGCGTGAACCTGCAGTCCGCCGTAACCGCGCTCGGCCTAGGCAGCGTCGCGGTCGGCTTTGCGCTGAAGGACATCCTCTCGAATCTCGTCAGCGGCATCCTCATTCTCGTAATGCACCCATTCGAGATCGGCGATGAGATCGTGATCGGCGATACGGAAGGGACCGTGGAAGAGATCGAGTTTCGCGCCACGTATATCCGCACCTACGACGGGAGGCTTGTGCTCGTTCCCAACGGCGAGGTGTTCACCTCGCGCATCACGAACAACACGGCTTCGCCGCTGAGACGAGCGTCGGTATACGTACACCTCGGTTACAAAGAGAACACGGGACGCGCGCTGTCAACGATTCTCGACACTGTGAGGTCGTTGCCCGAGGCTGCGGCCACGCCGCCGCCGTCGATGCGCCTGCTGGATCTTCACCCCAACTGCATACAGGTCGAGGCGCGGTTTTGGACGGACTCCCGTCGCACGAATCTGATGAACGCGGCGTCGGCTGCTCGGGTCGCCATCCTTCGGGCGTTGAAGGAAACCGGCATTCAGCTGCCTGATCCGGACCAGCGAGTTCTTACGATCCGGTCGGGTTCGGAGAAGACGGCAAGCGTCGACGTGCCCCAGAATACTCCGGCGGCAACGACCGCTCCGCGATCGCAGTGATGAAATGAATGGTTCTGAATCAGAGTTTGGTATTTCCATGAATGCCATCCTTCCTCCCTGGGCACACACGGCGCCGTTATAGATTTCGTCACGCGCATAACTGATAATCGCGCGTGTGAGTTCGTTGCGCTGACGAGCGCGTCGCCGTGTTCGACAACGACGGCACGCTCTGGACCGAGCAGCCCCTGCCGAGCGGGCAGCTCGACAAAGGGTTGGACGACGCCCCGGGATGCGGCTGGGTTCTCGTGGATATGAAGCGCGACTGGAAGACCGTCTTTCAAAGTAGCGGAACAAAACCGCTCGGGGCCAAAGCAGCGGCCTGCATAACGATCGAACGACAGAAGGTCCCGGACGGATCGCAGGCATGGGTAAAGAAGCCACAAAGCGCAATCTCGATGCAGACAAGTGGTTCAACAACGTCGAGATCGTTACAGCGGACAAAGTCGGCATCGAAACGACCACCTACGTGCGCAACATCTTCAAGTACTACACGACCTACAAGCTGATGCTCGATCACGAGGAAACGCAAAAAAAGGCGCGTGAGACGGTTAAGCGGTGCGGCTAAAGATTTTGAAAACGGTCACGACCATGGGAAGAGTTTCATAAGCTCGGTGCAGAGACGGCGCCATCAAGCACATCATGCCCGCGTGACAGGCGGGCGATTTGGATCAATCTTAAACCGCCGCACAATTCCAGACTGGAATCCGAGAGCTGATAAGGACCAGGGTCGGAGCCTACCACGTGGAAACCTCCGGCAGGATGCTGATAAGCTTCGGATTCTCTTCGCTACAAGGATTCAACATCGAGCGAGACCATGATATTTCTTGTTAGAACCAGTTCAGGTCACAAAGTCCTGAGTGCAAGGCTATCTCTCGAATTCCCTCGATCCGGTTGGCCAGCAGCGAGGTGAAGAATGCGCACGGGAGAAGCCGAAGTTGCAATCGCTTTGAATCTATTCATTACGGGACCAGGCAAGTTTTGCGAAACCGTTAGGAGAACAAATGACGAGACTCAAAAATAGCTTCACGATGGCAGCCATTATCACCGCCGTACATGCCATGGTTGCTTGCGGCTCAATGCTTACCAAGGAAGAGCGCCAATGGCAGCCCACTGCCGTAGCCGATTTCAAAGGCGTTGCCGGAAAATGGCAGGGACTATTGGTTCGGAATCCCCGGACTCGGGACGACGATTGGGTGACCCTTGCCATCGGTGAAACGGGAGCGTACGAACTCGCGAGCTATCGGATGATCGGTGTGTTTGCCGGGAAAGGAAAACTAGTTTTGACCGACGGCAAGCTCAGCGCGGAATCCGAAAAGGGCGGGCAAATGACGCTCCAGCTCATTGCGGACTCCGGAAGTTCCGAGCGTATCCTTAGAGCCGTAGCTAAAGACAGTGAAGGATTCCACTATTGGGCCGATCTCAAACGAGCACCGCAGACGCTTTCTCCTCGTCGCTTAGCTGATTCTTGATGAAAGGAGGCGGTAATCCGACTTGTGGTATTAGGCATCAGGGCAATGAGTTGCCTAGAGTCTAAGGAAATTCGTAATAAAAATCAGGGCAACCCTGATTAGCAATCTCAAAGCGGAATTTCATAATAAAATTCTAAGGGACTGACAGACAACGATCGCGGTGCGAATCTCTTGCGCCGTCCCTTAACCGGGAGAGGTGAAACATGAGGACAAGATATTACTTGTACAAAAGCTTGTTGCCGATTGTCGCCATCGCCTGCCTTGTGAGCGCGTGCGCTCCCGCGATCAACTGGGATTACCCGCGCAATCCGTCAAATACCTTCGCACGGCCGGAGAGCACCACCGTCGGTGCGCTGTTTCAGGAAGCGGCCGACAAACATCCGGGAGTATCCGGCTTCTCTATTATTCGGCAAGGCGGTCAGGCGTTTATGGCTCGGCTGGCGATGGCCGACTTAGCCGAAAAGACGCTGGATGGGCAGTACTACATCTGGGATGGCGACACCACCGGCCTGATCTTGGCCGACCATCTGCTGCGTGCTGCGGACCGCGGCGTCCGTGTGCGCTTGTTGATCGACGACCATTATATGAGCGAAAGTAGAGACAACAACATTGCGGCGC
>DASRHX010000368.1:0-2115 GCA_035650295.1 Bryobacteraceae bacterium
CAATCGCAACGTGCTCATTGAGAACGGCATCCTGCGCGGATATCTGCAGGACCGTCTCTCAGGACGCATCATGGGCTCGGAAGCGACCGGCAACGGCCGCCGCGAAAGCTACCAGCACGTGCCCATGCCACGCATGACGAATACGTTCATGCTGTCCGGAGAGAGCGACCCCGAAGAGATTGTTCGTTCGGTAAAGAGCGGTCTCTACTGCGCGACGTTCGGCGGCGGCCAGGTAGACATCACCAGCGGCAACTTTGTCTTTGACGCCACGGAGTCCTATCTCATCGAAGACGGCAAGATCACGCGGCCTGTCCGTGGCGCGACACTCGTCGGCAATGGACCGGAAGCCATGCAGCGCGTAACAATGGTCGGCAACGATCTGGCGCTCGATGAAGGCATCGGCATCTGTGGCAAGGACGGACAAAGCGTTCCCGTCGGAGTCGGCATTCCCACCGTGCGCCTGGATGGAATTACCGTCGGAGGCACCTCACGTTGAACTGGCACGAAGCATCGCATTTGGAGGAACTGGCCACGCGCGTCGTCGCGATGGCCCGGGAATTGGGCGCTTCGGATTCCGAGTGCACCATCAACGAGGGCAGCGAGTTTAGCGCCACTGTGCGCATGGGGGAAGTGGAGCAAGTAAAAGAAGCGGGCTCGCGCGGAGCGGGCGTTCGTGTGCTGTTTGGCCAGTGCACTGGCTCCTCTTACACGAGCGACCTTACCGCCGAAGGCTTGACGGCGATGGTCGCTCAAGCCGTTGCCCTCGCGCGCATCACCACCGAGGATCCATTCGCCGGCCTGCCCGACCCGTCCGACTTCGGCACGATCCACCACGGTCTCGATCTGTTCTATGACGATGTACAAGCGCTCGATGCCGCGGCCAAGGTCGAAATGGCGCGCGCTGCCGAAAAAGCGGCGCTCTCGCTTGACCCGCGCGTGTCGAACTCCGAGGGCGGGTCGTTCGGCAGCTATCTGGGCGCAAGCGCGTTTGCCAATTCGCGCGGCTTCACCGGATCCTACCGCGCCTCGAACTGCTCGCTGAGCGTCGTACCAGTAGTAAAGGACGGCGATGCGATGGAGCGCGACTACTGGTATTCGACTGCGCGCTCGGTTTCAAAACTCGAGACGCCGGAAGAAGTAGGACGCAAGGCCGCCGAACGCGCGCTACGCCGGCTGAATGCCCGCTCGCTCTCGACGCGCAAGGCTCCCGTCATCTTTGAACCGCGAGTGGCGCGGTCCCTGCTTAGCCACGTGTTTGAACTGCTACACGGAGAATCAATCTACAGGAAAGCATCCATCTGGGCCGGCAAGCTTGGCGAGCAGGTCGCCGCGCCAGATGTCACCGTCGTCGACGATTCCACGATGCCGGGTTTGTTTGGCTCGACGCCGTTTGATGATGAAGGCGTCGCCAGCCGCCGCAACGTTCTCATCGATCGTGGTGTGTTGAAGAGCTACCTGTTGAACACCTACACGGCCCGCAAACTTGGCCTTCGGTCAACCGGAAGCGCTAGCCGCGGGCTCACCGGGAACGCTGGTATCGGTCATGGCAATTTGTATCTCGAATCCGGCGCGCTCACGCCGTCCGATTTGATGCGGCGCATGGGAACAGGCCTGTTTGTCACGGAATTGATGGGCCATGGCTTCAACGCGGTGACCGGTGACTACTCGCGGGGAGCCGCCGGACTGTGGATCGTAAACGGCGAAATTGCCTTTCCCGTTTCCAAGGTAACCATCGCCGGTAATCTGAAAGAGATGCTAAATCAGGTGGCCGCCATTGGCGACGATCTCGAATTCCGTGGATCGGTCGCCGCGCCCACGGTGGCCATTGGGGAGATGACCATCAGTGGCCAGTGAGATTCTTTCCACCAGAACGCAAGCTCCAGAACCGGCGAGCCGCCTGCCCTTTCTCATCGTCGGCGCCGTGCTGATCCTGGGCGGCGCGGGCTTCGTCTATCTGCGCGAAACCGCGTCCACGGGTCCCGCACCCATGGTGCTCTCGCCCGAAGCCAGGGCCTATGTGAAGAACCTCAAACTCTCCGAGGTCGGCATGAAGGCCAACGAAAGCTACATGGGTGGCGCTGTCGTGGAGATCACCGGCAAGATCGCCAACAATGG
>DASRHX010000369.1:0-12413 GCA_035650295.1 Bryobacteraceae bacterium
AAGGAGAAGGGCTTGACGCCGCTAGGGCGGGAGATTGTCGGCGAGATGAACCGGATGGGGATGATGGTCGACATCTCGCATGTTTCGGACAAAACGTTCTTCGATGTCTTGGAGGTGAGCCAAGCGCCTCCGATCGCTTCCCACAGCTCTTGCCGGGCGCTATCGGCAATTGCGCGAAACATGACCGATGCAATGATCGTTGCGCTGGCGAAGAAGGGTGGGGTGGTGCAGATCAACTTCGGGTGCGAGTTCGTATCGCAACGATCGGCGGACAAGTCGCCTTGGCTCAAGACGGCCCCCAAAGGAACGAAAGTTCCGCCGGCGACGCTGGAAGAGGCCGTGGCGCACATCGATCACGTTGTCAAAATCGCGGGAATCGGCCATGTGGGCATCGGCACCGATTTCGACGGTGTGTCCTGCGTGCCGGAAGGGCTTGAGGATGTATCGAAGTTCCCTGCCCTGACCCGCACGCTGCTCGAACGCGGCTACTCGGCAGAGCAGGTGCACAAAATATATGGCGGAAATTTGCTGCGCGTGATGCGGGCCGCCGAAGCAGCCTCGAAACATTGACTGTATGGCATAGTATGGTCAGCTTGGAACCTCTGCCTCCCAACCGGCGCACCCAGCTCTTCGACAATGCTCCGATGTTTGCCAACCTCAAGCCCGAGGAGCGTCACCCGCTGGCGGAGATCTGCATTGAGCGGCGCTATGCCGCAGGCGAGCACTTGTTCCACGAAGGGCAGCCGTGCGACGGCATGCACATTATCGCCGAAGGCAGAGTGAAGATCATCAAAACTTCACCTTCGGGCCGGGAGATCACGCTCGCCGTCGACGGCCCCGCGTCGAGCATCGCCGAGGTTCCGCTGTTTGATGGCGGACCGTATCCCGCGTCCGCGGTGGCGATGAGCGATTGCGTAGTCCTGCTGCTGCGCAAAGACGACTTTCACCGGTTCTGCCACTCGCACCCGGAGGTGCCGCTGAAGATTCTTGCCGTCGTGGGGCGCCGCCTGCGGCATCTGGTGGCGCTGGTGGAATCGGTCACGTTCGGAAGCGTCCGTCAGCGTCTCGCTCGGCACCTGCTACAGACCAGGGAGGAGATCCATTCGGATCGCTTCACGCTGAAGCTTACTCACGAGGAACTGGCGTTTCAGTTGGGCACCGTGCGCGAAGTAGTCTCGCGCAATCTCTCGCGGTTTCAGAACGAAGGCATGCTGCGCGCCGAGCGCGGGTTGATTGAAATTCTCGACGCCAAGGCGATGGAGGCCGAGGCGGGCAGCGAATACTAGGCTCCTTCGCCTATGGCGCGATGGCAATGGTCGCGACATACACCGCCGTCGGCGCGGCTGTTGCCGAACGGGCGAACCCAAGCCATGCAGCATGACGTCTCGGACTATAGTGGCAGGAATTCCGAATTGGAATGCGGCTCTTAGTGGTGGTCGACGCGCGGAGCAATTTCTTTGGCGCGCAGTTCGCGGATGAGCCGCACCATGTTTTCGACGACCGCTTCGACGAAGCGGCGTCCCTTTTCCTGGCTCGCTTTCGTGGGGTCGCCCGAGGTGCCGGTGCGCGAGTAGCGGCTGAAGAACTCCTGGAAGAAGACGGGTGAAGGCGACTGAAGATCCCAATAGAAGAACTCGCTGCGGGAGGGCGGGAAGTCGGGCTCGGCGTGTTGCATCTGGACGAGGTCGCCGCGCAGGTAAAGGAGCACGCTGGTTTCGAGTTCGCAGCCGTGGGCCATGCCGCCGGGGAAGGCGGACTCACGCAGTTCGGTGAACAGAGGTTTGGGAACAAGGTTCCACCAGGGGATCATGGCGCAGATGGCGGTGGAATGATTGGTGATGTTGCGGGCGCAGATGTCGAGGAACGGCACGTTTGAGCCGTGCCCGTTGACCAGGAGGATTTTTTGGAAGCCATGGTAGGCAAGGCTCTTGCCGATGTCGGTGACGTATTTAATGAATGTGTCGCCTTCGACGGCGATGGTGCCGGGGAAGTCAAGATGGTGTTCGTTAAAGGCGTAAAAGACGCTGGGCAGGAGGACGGCTTCGCGGGGCATGGTTTCAACGGCCTTGCGGGCGATTTCGGTTGCGCATAAAACGTCGGTGCTCAGGGGCAGGTGCGGACCATGCTGCTCGATGGTGCCGACTGGAAGCACGGCCACGCGCTGCTCGGAAACGGCCTCGCGAATTTCAGGCCAGGTGAACTCTTCGTAGCGGAACTTGTTGGGCATGAGAAGAGATATCGTACAGCAACTGGCTGCCCTGGCATAAACGGGAGGCCAGCCTGGGCTGCCGTCGAGCGGCTTTGGGGGGCTTCATTTTGGCCACGCAAATTGATACAATCTCGGCAACTTATGAGGAATGTCCGTGTAGCGAGCATGAGTGTGTTGGCGCTGGGCGCGGCAAGCGTGCTGGTATGGGCGAGCGACGGGGCTAAGCCCTTCTCGGCGGCGCAAAAGACCTGGTGGGCATTCCAGAAGTTAGTGAAACCGGCGGCGCCGGCAGTGAAGAACACGGCGTGGGTGAAAACGCCCGTAGATGCGTTTTTGCTGGCGAAAATGGAAGACCGGGGCGTGAAGCCGAACCCGCGGGCGGACAAGGCGACGCTGATCCGGCGGGCGTACCTGGTGTTGACGGGCATGCCGCCGGCTCCCGAGCAGGTTCAGGCGTTTCTCGCCGACGATTCCCCGAAGGCGTTCGAACGCGTTGTGGACGAGCTGCTGGCATCACCGCATTATGGCGAGCGCTGGGCGCGGCATTGGTTGGATCTGGCGCGGTATGCGGACTCCGAAGGTTTCAAGGCCGACGAGACGCGGCCAAACGTGTGGCGTTATCGCGACTATGTGATTCGCGCGTTCAATGAAGACAAGCCGTACAACCGGTTTGTCGAGGAGCAACTGGCGGGCGACGAGTTGTATCCAAAGAACGCCGATGCGCTAGCGGCGACGGGTTTCAACCGCCACTTCCCGGACGAGTCGAACGCGGCGAACATCATGCTGCGGCGGCAGGAACTGCTGAACGACATCACCGATACGACGGGCGCGGTGTTCATGGGGCTAACTTTCGGATGCGCGCGCTGCCACGATCACAAATACGATCCGATTCTGCACAAAGACTACTACCGGTTGCAGGCGTTCTTCGCGAACGTGAAGATCGACGATCAGTTGTCGCTCGAAGAGGAAGGGCGTGTGGCGGACTACCGCGAGAAAGAGCGGTCGTATCTGGCGGCGACGGCCGAAGTGAGGGCAGAGATCGCGAAGCTGCTGGAGCCGGCGTATCAGAAACGATACGAGGAGCGGCTGAGCCGGTTCCCTGAAGAGATTCAGGCCGTGATTACCATGAAGGCCGAGGAGCGGACGCCGTTTCAGTGGCAGATGTTCCACAAGGCGAAGCCGCAGGTGACATTCACGGACGCCGAGGTAGCCGGGTTGCTGAAGGGCGACGAAAGGACGCGGTACAAGGAGCTGACGGCCGAACTTGCGAAGTTCGATGCGACGAAGCCGGAGCCGCCGGCGCTTGCGCAGGGCATGGTAGACGCCGCATCACCCGCGCCGCAGACGCATGTACTGTCAGGCGGCGCCTACAACTCGCCGAAGGATGAGGTGCAGCCAGGGTTCCTGACGATTCTCGACGAGAAGCCGGCGGAGATTGCTCCCGTGGCGAATCCATCATCGACAGGAAGGCGCGCGGCGCTGGCGCGCTGGTTGACACGGGAAGACAATCCGCTGACCTCGCGCGTGATGGCGAACCGGATTTGGCACTACCAGTTCGGGCGCGGCATTGCGGGCACACCGAGCGATTTCGGCATGATGGGCGAGCGGCCGGTAAACAAGGAATTGTTGGACTATCTGGCAGCGCGGTTTGTGGAGCTGGGTTGGTCTGTTAAAAAGCTAAACCGGGAAATCATGTTGTCGTCGGCTTGGCAGCAGAGCGCGGAATGGCGCGAAGACGCGGGCGGCGAGGATCCTGCCAACAAGTTGACATGGCGGTATCCACGGCACAGGTTGGAGGGCGAGGCGATTCGCGATTCGATTCTGAGCGTGGCCGGTGCGTTGAACGGGAAGATGTATGGTCCGGGCGTATTCCCTGCCCTGCCCCCAGGAATGGTTACGCGCGGTGGATGGAAGGCGCAGGAAGACGAGGCCGAAGCGAACCGGCGTAGCGTCTATATCTTCGTGCGGCGGAACACGCGATACCCGATGCTGCAGGCGTTCGATATGCCGGATACGCACGAGTCGTGCGCGCGGCGCAATATAACAGTGAGCCCCACACAGGCGCTGGAGCTGCTGAACAGCGACGTGGTGATGGGTTGGGCGAAACAGTTGTCCCAAAGGGTGCGGAACGACGCGGGGTTGGACGAACGCGGACAGGTAGAACGGGCGTGGAAGCTGGTGTACCAAAGGCCGCCAAGCGAGGCCGAGACAGCGTCGGCGCTGGCGTTCCTGAAGAAGCACGGAGACGTGGCGGGTGATTCCGAGGCGGTGTTCACCGACTTCTGTCACGCACTGATCAATTCGAACGAGTTTGTGTATGTCAACTAACTGCCCTTATCCGCACGGGACCCGCAGGACGTTCTTATCGCGCCTGGGCACGGGCCTCTCGGGCATCGCGCTTTCGAGCATGATCGCCGAGGATGCGCTAGCCGCCGCACGGCGCGATCCGATGGAACCACGCGAGCCGCATCACAAGCCGATGGCGAAGTCGGTGATCTGGCTGTTCATGGAGGGCGGGCCGAGCCACATTGACTTGTTCGATCCCAAGCCGAAGTTGAACGAGTTGGACGGGCAGCCGATGCCGGCGAGTTTCGGCAAGCCGATTACGGCGATGGGCACGGCCGGCAACACGCTGATGGGTTCGCCGCGCAAGTGGAAGCAGCATGGACAGAGCGGATTGTGGGTGTCGGACTGGTATCCGAATATCGCCGAGCATGTGGACGACATTGCAGTGCTGCGGTCGTGCTGGGCAAACGGACTGAACCATGTGGGTTCAGTGTGCCAGATGAATACGGGCGATATTCTGGCGGGGCGTCCGGCATTGGGCGCATGGCTGACGTACGGGTTGGGCAGCGCGAACCGGAATCTGCCGACGTTCGTGATTCTCACCGACGATAAAGAAGTTCTCGGCGGGCCGAAGAACTGGAGCGCGGGCTTTCTGCCGGCGTCGTTCCAGGGGACGCAGTTCCGCAATGGCGATTCGCCGATTTTGCATTTGAAATCGCCGCAAGGGGTGACCGCGGAGCGCCAGCGCTCGAAGCTCGACTTTCTGAAGGAGCTGAACGAACGCTGGAACGCGGACAAGCAGGACGATTCAGATTTGGACGCACGAGTGGCGAGCTACGAGCTTGCTTACAAGATGCAGGCGACGGCGCCGGAAGCGGTCGATTTGACCAAAGAGACCGCGGCGACGAAAGCGCTGTACGGGCTCGAAGACGAGGCGACTTCCGTTTTCGGAGCGAATTGTCTTTTGGCGAGAAGGCTAGTGGAGCGTGGCGTACGGTTCGTGGAGTTGTATTGCGGATCTGGCTCGGGCTGGGATGCGCACGCCAACATCGAAGCGAATCACGGCAAGTGGTGCAAGGCGTCGGATAAGCCAATCGCCGGGTTGCTCACGGATTTGAAACAGCGGGGAATGTTGGAAGACACGCTCGTGGTGTGGGGCGGCGAGTTTGGCCGCACGCCATTCAACGAGAAAGGCAATGGGCGCGACCACAATCCGTGGGGCTTCACGATGTGGTTCGCCGGCGGCGGCGTGAAGGGCGGACGCACGGTGGGCACGACCGACGAGATCGGTCTGCGCGCGGTGGAGCGGCCGGCGCACGTGCACGACGTGCATGCGAGTATTCTCCACCTGATGGGCCTCGATCACGTGAAGTTGACGTATCTGCACAATGGCAGGGCCGAGCGGCCGACGATTGTGGGCGGGGATCCTGTGCGGGAGTTGTGGGCGTAGACGAATAGAATTAGCTGCGGATCAACACAGATGGACGCAGGTTGAAAGGCCCTTCTGAAGTGAAGGCGTTCATCAAACGTGGACTCCTTTGGGTATCGTTGGCGTCCGCCCTGCTCGTGACCACTCTCTTCTTGGCTCGTTCGCATCCTGTTATCGCGATTCTGAACTTCGACCCGAGCGCCGTTCGACCACGGCGAATTTGCATCATGAATCCGTTTCGTGACCGGGATCCGGAGAAGGCTGCGGAACGATACTTGCACGCGTTGGCGGGCGGAAAACCTGAAGTTATTCGCCCTTTAGTTCGCGGTGAGAATGGCGACCACTTCGTGTCCAGGGAATTGCAGTATCGGATCGTCTCGTGGCGTGTCGGAAGGAGATTGGACGGCCTCGACAATTCATTCATCATGTACTGGGTAAAACGCGGAGGAGGTTACCCGTACGGGGAAGAAGAGGTCCACTTTGAGGTCGTAAAGAGTAATGGCCGGTGGTCGGCAGTCCAGTTCGGCGCGATCTATTGAGCCATCGTTTAAGTTCCGAACGCCTCAACGTATGCTTGCAGTGCTTCGCGCAGATCGGCGATGGCCTGTTCTTCGGTGTCACCTTCGCCGTAAGCCGGTATGTCCGGAACACGCGCAGTGTAACCGCCCTGCTCGACATCGGGAATGATTTCGACAGTGAGTTGGCGCATGTGCTTCGATTATACGGACGAAGGGCCGGCAGCGCGTGTAGGTGACTCAAATATCCAACATCCGCCGAAACGGGTTGAAATCCGCGCGAACGTCGTGGAGGTCGGAGAAGAGCGAAGGCAGGTCGCGGCGAAGTTTGCGAACCGTATAACGGTTTTCCCAGGTGCGGAGGAATTTGCCGGATTTGAGTTCGTCGGATTCGAAGCCATAGTGATGGAGGCGGGACTCGAGGCGACCACATTCGGAGCGGTAGACGTTGGCGATGAGGATAGCGAAGAAGTCGTCCTGGTTATCGTAGAGATGCTGATTCGGGACGGGACTGCTGTATGATTTGCCGGACATGAAGAGCAGCGCATGGACGAGTTCGTGGACGATTATCTCGTCGGGCAGCGTGCCAGCAGCGTGTTTGGAAGGATCGGCCTGTTCTTTTGCACCTTCGACGCCGGACGCGCACTTGTAGGGAAGGAATTCGATTTCCGCCGAGGACCCGCGGCCGGTGCCGGTGCGAGTCGGATCGACGACGTTGCCACGGGCGTCGCGCACGGGTTCGCCGCGCGGTGTAGCGTCGGCAGCCTTGATCGCTCGCGTGATTGCATTGGGTGAATCGATCGAGCCTTTGCCGAGCCAGGGAGTGACGGCGAGGTTGGTGATCTGTTGCACGATGGCGCGCAACACAGCCTTGCCGCTTCGGCGGAGGTTTACTTCGTTCAGGACTTCTTCGACCGAATCCTCGTACTCCGTGGTGTAGACCTCGACGGTTTTCTCATAGAGTTCCTGAGCATCGCCGAGAGCGGTGGTCGCGCCGGTTGGATCGGCCAGGGTACCTCCGCGCGGGACGGCTACGGAATTTGAGGAAGCCGAGTTGGACGCCTTCGAAGGGGGGTGAGCGCTCTTCGCGCCTAAGCTACGTACACGGGCAATCAATTTGCCGTAGGAATCGCCGTCAATGACGATGTTCTGCCGAAATACCCTCATGACTTCTCCTTTGCAGCTGTCGGAGAGCTTGGGTTTTTCGGAGTTGCTGGAAGTATAACACCCGCGCTCGGCGAAAACAGCTTGCGATCGGACGCGTAGTAGACTAGCTGCGATGCGAAGACGGGACTTGCTGGTGGCAACGGGCGCGGGCGCAATTGGAGTTCGAGCGCAGGGGCAGCCGAAGATCCGAATCGGATTTTTGGGCGGAACCCATTCACATGGGCCGGACAAAATTCGCATCGCCAAGGAGTCGGCCGATTGGGAACTGGTAGGCGTGTGGGAGCCGGGTGAAGGTGCGGCAAAGAAGGCCGCAATGCTGAACGATGCAACCGTGCAGGTGATCGCCGTGGAAAGCGATGTGAAATCCCACGAGGGGCTGGCGTTGGAGGCGCTGCGCGCGGGCAAGCATGTGCACGTGGAGAAGCCGCCGTCGGACAACATGCCGGGGATGAAGCGGCTGGTCGAGGAGGCCCGGAAGCGGAGCCGCTTGCTGCAGATGGGCTACATGTGGCGGCAGCATCCCGGGTTCGCGAAGATTTTCGAGGCCGTGCGCGCAGGTTGGCTGGGCGACGTTTACATGGTGCGCGGCACAATGAACACGCTGATCGACGGAGAGCGGCGGAAGGAGTGGGCGTTATTTCACGGCGGGCAGATGTTCGAACAAGGTGGGCATTTGATCGATCCGCTGGTGCGGCTGATGGGGCGGCCGGAAAAGATCACACCGTTTCTGCGGCATCACGGGAAGTTCAGCGATGGGCTTCTCGACAATACACACGCAGTGTTTGAATGGCCTCGGGCGATGGCGACAATTACAAGCAGTGTGCTGCAGCCCGGAGCGACGGCGCACCGAACGTTTGAGGTGTGGGGATCAAATGGCAACGCGGTGTTGCGGCCGATTGAAGGTCCGCCACGTCTGGCGATCGATTTGCAGAACGCGGCGGGGCCATACAAGAAGGGCTCGCAGGAAGTAACGCTGGAAAGGTACGAGCGTTATGTGGGCAGCTTCACGGAACTGGCCACGGCGGTGCGGACAGGGAAACCACTACCGGTGACGCCAGAGCAGGATTTGGAAGTGCAGGAGGCGCTATTGCGGGCCTCCGAGATGTATCGATAGGAGAGAGATGGCGATTAAGAGATACGTGCGGTTTGAGACCAAGACCGGTCCGGCGATGGGCTTGCTCAAAAAGGATTTGGTCCATCGGATTAAGGGCGATCTGTTCGGCAGGCACACCGTGTCCGAGCGAGGCGTGAAGCTGACCTCGTTGACGCTGCTCGAGCCGGTGGCGGCAAACAAAGTGTTCGCGGTGGGGCAGAATTATTTGAGCCACTTGGGAGACCGGCCGGTACCGTCGAAACCGGAGATGTTCTACAAGCCGCGCACCGCGCTGGTGGCGCACGGATCGGCAATCGTTTTGCCGCGCGAAGCGGAGGATGTGCATTCCGAGGGTGAGCTGGTGTTGATCATCGGACAGCGCCTAAAGCGCGCCGACAAGGCCGCCGCGGCAAAGGCAATTTGGGGCGTGACGTGCGGAAACGATGTGAGCGACCGCAACTGGCAGAAGGGCCCGGGCAAGGATGTGCAGTGGTGGCGTGCGAAGGGTTCTGACACGTTCGGACCGCTGGGGCCGGTGGCGGTGCGCGGGCTGGATCATTCGAACCTGTTGCTGACGACGCGGATCAACGGCGAGGTCGTGCAGCAACAAAGGACTTCAGATCTGATTTTCGATACGGCGACGATAGTGAGCTTCGTGAGCCAGTTTGTGACACTCGAGCCCGGAGATCTGATTTACACGGGGACGCCGGGAAACACGCGCAAAATGGCGCCGGGCGATGTGGTAGAGGTGGAAATCGAGGGAATTGGAACGCTGCGGAATCCGGTGAGGGCTGAGTAGGCGCGGGGGCGCTTACCATAGAATCATGGACCTGCGAAATGTTCTCCCCCGCCTGGAGGACTTCACGATCCAAGACCTGATTCCGCTCGCAAAGGTGATGTTCGTCATCCTTTCGGCGATGGTGCTGGTATGGGTGTCACGGCGGCTGATCGGGGTGTTGCGATTCCGTTTACTGCGGCTGATGAAGCCGCGCAGCGGGGCGGACAAGATCGAACTGGAAAAGCGCGCGACCACGGTGAGCGGAGCGCTCAAAACGTTGATCGCGGTGTTCATTTGGATCGGTGCCATCGGGGTGTGCCTGAAGCAGTTGGGGTTGGACGTTGCGCCGTTGATGACAGGCGCGGGCGCGGCCGCGGGAATCGCAATCGGTCTGGGCGGGCAAAACCTGGCGCGCGATGTGATGAACGGAATCTTCGTCTTGCTGGAAGACCAGATCCGCGTAAACGACGTTGCGATCATCAACGGCGTGAGCGGCGTGGTGGAGGAATTAAACCTGCGGACGACGGTGTTGCGCGATGCCGAGGGCGTTGTGCATGTCTTTCCGAATGGGGCGATTACCGCCCTGGCGAACCGGACGCGAGTGTATTCCTGTTACGTGCTGAATTTTGGCGTGGCGTTCGATTCCGACGTGGATAAGGCGATCAAGGCGCTCAAGGATATCGATCTTGAAATGAGGGCTGATGCGACCTTCGGACCGATGATGCTGGAGCCTGTTGAGGTGTGGGGCGTGGACCAGTTTCTCGACACAGGCGTGGTCGTAAAGGCGCGCCTGAAAACGGTTGCGGGCAAACAGTGGGACGTAGGGCGTGAGATGAACCGGCGCATCCGGAACGAGTTTCGCGAGCGTGGAATTGCCTTGATGGCGCGCTGGCCGCAGATATTGGCGTCGGAGGATCCTCAGCCGGGCACGGAAGGTACGGTGACGGGCGCGGCACAGGTGCAGGAGAGCCCCAGGGCCTAGCAATGGACGCTGCGCGCAAATTTACGCCGGCTTGGATGGCAATGGCCGCGGCGGCGGCCATGATGGCGCACTACATCGGCTCAAAGGCGGTCCGCGACGCGGTCTTCCTGTCGAATTTTCCCGTGTCGTCGTTGCCGCAGATGGTGTTGGCGGCGGCGGCGGTCAGCTTTTTCTCCGTGTTGCTGAGCTCGCGGGCGATGACGCGTTGGACGCCGGGAAGACTCATGCCCGCGGCGTTTGGGGTGAGCAGCGTATTGACACTGTGCGTGTGGAGCCAGATGGCGGAGTTTCCCAAGCTGACGGCGGTCCTGCTGTATCTGCAGATCGTGAGCTTCGGTCCGCTACTGACGTCGGGTTTCTGGTCGATTGTGAATGAGAGTTTCGATCCGCGCGAGGCAAAGAAGCATGTAGGGCGGATTGCCGGCGCCGGTTCGGTGGGCGGCGTAATTGGCGGCGTCGTGGCGGAGCGGATCGCGGCGGCGGCGGGTGTTTCCATTACGCTTCCGGTGCTGTCGGTATACCACGTGATTTGCGCGGCCTTGTTATGGCAATTCTTCCGTTCGAGCGGACGGGCAGCGGCGAAGAGGGCAGCGGAGAAGGAAGATACGCCTTCGGTATTGGGCGCCTTACGCGGCGCTCCCTATTTGCGAACGCTGGCCTGGCTGGTGATGTTGGGGACGATGAGCGCGGCCATGATCGACTTCGTCTTCAAGTACCAGGCAACTCTCACGTATGGCAACGGAGTGGAGCTGCTGCGGTTCTTCGCGTTGTTCTATTCGGTGACGGGCGTGTTGTCGTTCCTGGCGCAGACCGTGCTGAGCACGGTGTCGCTGCAGAGGCTGGGAATCGCGAGGACCGTGGGAACACTGCCGTTGGCGGTGTCGGCCGGCGGATTGCTGGCGCTGATTTTGCCGGGGGTTTGGACGGGCACACTGGCGCGCGGGATGGAGCAGGTGTTTCGCAGCTCGTTGTTCCGGGCCGGCTACGAGCTGTTCTATATGCCGATTCCGGCGCGTGAAAAGCGGGCAGCCAAACAAGCGGTCGACGTTGGCTTCGACCGTTTGGGCGACGCGCTTGGAAGCTTGGTGGTCAAGTCATTGCTGATGTTGGGTCCGGCACTGGCGAACCAGACGATCCTGACGGGGGCGGTGCTGGTGGGGCTGGTGAGTTTGTGGGTGGCGAGCCGGCTGCAGAACGCTTATGTCGACGCGCTGGAGAAGAACCTTTTGGAACGAGCGGAGGAACTGGATTCAGCGTCGCCGGCCGACGCTTTAGGATTTACTGGCGGCATGGATTCCACACCCATGCTGCCGGCGCAAACAGGCGTGTTTGAGACGCTGCAGTTGCGCAGGCCGTCGAGCCGCAGCGATTCCTCGATGCAGATTTCGGCGCTGCCGAGCGCGACAGGCGCCGGAGTTGAAGCGCCGACGCAGTTAGCCGGCGGGAAAAGCGGGGCGATGGCAAGCGCGATACACGGCGATGCGGTGGTGTCGGCGATCGTGGAGCTGCGGTCCGGCGATGCGAAGCGCGTGCATCGGGCACTCGCATTGAATTCGCCCCCGAAAGCGCCAATTGTTCCGCACGTGATTCAACTGCTGGCCTGGGACCAGATGTATCCCGAGGCGACGCGCGCATTGCGGTTAGCCGTGGGTACGTGCAGTGGACAAATGGTGGACTGGTTACTGGACGGAGAGGTGGACTTTGCGATCCGGCGCCGGATTCCGCGTATACTGGCGTCGGCTCGATCGCAGTTGGTGTTTGACGGGCTAATGCATGGGCTGGGGGACCGGCGATTCGAAGTGCGGTATCAGTGCGGGCGGGCGATGGCGGTGATGCACGACCAGGTAGGGTGGCTGCAAGTGAATCAGAAGCATTTGCTGGAGAGCGTGGCCAAAGAGCTGAACGTGAGCAAGCCTGTGTGGGAGGGCCAGCGCCTGTTGGACGGAAGCGACGA
>DASRHX010000370.1:0-2635 GCA_035650295.1 Bryobacteraceae bacterium
CCAATCCACGGCAGTCTTCAATCAACTGCAAAGTGGCTTGATCGAAAGAATCAAAGCAGAACCGGGCGTTGTTGGCGTGACTCGCGGCGCCATTCCGGGCAAAGAAGCTCGCGGCATGATTGAAGTCGACGGCAAGGATGGACGTGCACGAATGGTGCGATTCTCGCGTGTCGACAGCAACTTTTTCGACGTTTTCACTGTTCGAATGTTGATGGGCCAATCGTTAGCGCAAACGGCCGCGGACGGTGCGGTCGTGGTCAATCGCGCTTTCGTGGATGAGATTCTTGGCGGCGCCAATCCGCTGGGCCGGCGCGTGCGTTACGTCGCAAACCGCAGGGCCGGCGATGAGATCTTTGTCTTCGCTCCTGGCGGAGTGCCCGAAACGCGAGATAACGACGGTTGGTATGAAATCACCGGCGTCGTCGATAACTTGCCGGCGAAGCCCGTCCAGGCAGGTGAAGCCGCCGCGCGCATCTATCATCCAACAGCCGCTGATGAAATGTACACGTTGGTGATGATCCGCATGCGACAGGCGGAAAGCACTAGAACTTTCGGCGCTCGTTTGCGTCAAATGACAGCCAATCTCGATCCCTCGTTCCAAATCCGATCCGTACTGCCGCTGGACGAGTTCTATCGTCGCGACCAACTGGAACGGCGGCTTTCCTCGCAGGTCCTGACGTTCGTCTCGGCGAGCGTGCTGCTACTTTCGGCCGCCGGCATCTATGCGCTGATGTCATTCGCGGTTGTGCAGCGCCGCAGAGAAATCGGGATCCGAATCGCGTTGGGCGCAGACCGCCGGCGGATCTTGAGCAGCATTTTCGTTCGCGCGATGTGTCAACTGGCAATCGGGGTCATGCTTGGCACAATTGCCGCATTCGCCTTGAACAGCCTCATGGGAACCGACTTCATCGGCGGACACGTCCGGATCATGCTTCCCTTAGTTGCGACGCTGATGTTTCTGGTCGGCCTCGTCGCGGCAGTTGGTCCGGCACGCCGCGGCCTCAGCATTCAGCCCACCGAAGCGTTAAAAGACGTATAAAAGGCTTCGAAGCCGCGCAGCGGCGACATTCCTCTAGCCCCCGGCTTTAGAGTCTGTCCGATTAATCTCAAGGAAGCGTTTCGGCAAACAAGTTTCCCCTCCTGGAATAGGAGGGGAAGTTCGCTGCCCGACACATCTTCCTCGAGATTACTCGGGCAGGCTCTGAAGCCGGAAAATACGCACCGCAAGAACGGCATGAGCGCCGGAGGCGCGAAAGCCGTTAAATCCAACGAATACCATTCCACCGACGTCTGTCGCCCCTTGCGGGGCTTATGCCTGGACCTGGTAAAGAAGTCCCCCGGCTAAAGCCGGGGGCTGGAAGAATGTCGCCGCTACGCGGCTTTTGTTGTACTAGACATCCTAGGGCCATGTGTGGTACTAGAGTGTCTAGTAGCCATGAAAAACAAATCCACGAAAAATCAAAAGGCGGAGCTCCTGCAGGGGACGCTGGACATGCTCATTCTTCAAACGCTGCGGTGGGGGAAGCAACATGGGCACGGCATTGGGCAGGCGATCAAGGCGCGGTCGGGCGAGCTGCTCGACATTGAAGCCGGGTCACTCTACCCCGCCCTCCACCGGCTCGAACGGCAAGGCTGGATCGAATCCGAGTGGAACCTTTCGGAAAACAAGCAACGGGCCAAGTACTACGCGCTCACCAGCGCGGGGCGGAAACAGCTGACCGCCGAGGAGTCGAAATGGGATCTCCTGGTCACGGCAATCTCTCGCGTACGCAAAACCGTATGACGGGTCTCAAACGACGGCTGCTGCAAATCTGGCGCGATGCCTTTGGAAGGCAACAACTCGAGCGCGAACTCGATGAAGAACTCCGCGCCCACATCGAATTCGAGACTCAACAGCGCATCGACGCGGGCGAGTCGCCCGAGGCGGCGCGAACGGCAGCTCTACGTGAGCTGCGCAGTGTCGCGGTCGTGAAGGAAGCGACGCGCACGTCGTGGACCTGGTCGTCGCTGGAAGGCCTGGCTCAAGACATGCGTTACGCGATTCGCGTCCTCCGTCGCAGTCCCGTGTTCAGTGCCGTTGTCGTACTGTCGTTGGCCATCGGCATAGGTGCCAATACTGCCTTCTTCAGCCTGGTCGACGCGATGCTGCTCCGCAAAATGCCGCTCAAGGACGCCGACGAACTTGTGTACCTCGACTGGGTTTCCGGCCCTAATCGTCTCGCAGCGGAATTGACCGGAACGTACTCGAAAGATCCCGCCACCGGACTGCAAGTCAGAACGTCATTTTCAGAACCAGTCTTCAAGGCGTTTCGTTCGCAGAGCCAAACACTATCGGACGTCTTCGCGTTCTTTCCGCTCAACGCCGTGACGGTGAGCGTCGACGGGCAGCCGGACGTAATCCCCGGCCAACTTGTTTCTGGAAATTACTTCAGTGCCTTGCGCGTCCCGATCGTGATCGGCCGGACACTCACGGACGACGACGACCGTCAGGCGAATCCGGTTGCGCTGATCAGCCATCGATATTGGCAGCGGCGGTTCAACTTGGATGCGGGCATTCTCGGCAAGAACATCACTGTGAATGGCATTCCGCTTACGATCATCGGCGTGACCGCACCTGGATTCGCGGGAACGCAAG
>DASRHX010000371.1:0-2267 GCA_035650295.1 Bryobacteraceae bacterium
CAGCTTCCCTTCGATTTTTTCGTACCCGCGATCGATGTGATAAACACGGTCAATGATGGTCTCGCCGGTGGCCACCTGCGCGGCGATAACAAGCGAGGCGCTGGCGCGCAGGTCGGACGCAATCACCTCGGCGCCGCTTAGCGCACGGGGCCCGGCCACAATGGCCCGCTGGCCCTCGGCGCGAATATTCGCGCCCATACGGGCCAGTTCGAGCACGTGCATGAAGCGATTCTCGAAGATGCGTTCGGTAATGATGGAGATTCCTTCGGCCTGCGTCATCAGCGTCATGAATTGCGCCTGCAGGTCGGTGGCGAAGCCGGGATGCTCTTGCGTGTCCACATCGACGCTGGTGAGCTTCCGGCCTGCCTTCACGTGAAGCGTCTTGCCGTCCTCGTGGATGTCCACGCCCGCTTGACGCATCTTCGCAATCAATGCCTGGAGATGCTCCGGCTCGCACTCGCTGATGCGAACGTCGCCACCGGTGATGGCAGCAGCCACGGCGAATGTGCCCGCTTCAATGCGGTCGGGGATGATGGCATGTTCCGCGCCATGCAACCTGGCGACACCTCGAACGCGAATCGTCGAGGTGCCGGCACCTTCGATTTGCGCACCCATTTTCGTGAGCAGATTTGCGACGTCCACGACTTCCGGTTCACGCGCGGCATTCTGGAGGACCGTCTCGCCTTCGGCCAGCACCGCAGCCATTAACAAATCCTCCGTGCCAGTGACGGTGATGCGATCGAACGTGTAGATGCAGCCGCGAAGGCGGTCTGGAACGGTTGCCTCGATGTAGCCGTGGGACTGTTCCATACGGGCACCCAACTGCTCGAGGCCGGTAACATGCATACCGATGGGTCGCGCGCCAATCGCGCATCCGCCGGGCAAAGAGACCCGGGCCCGCCCCACTCGCGCTACAAGCGGACCGAGCACAAGGCTTGACGCCCGCATAGTCTTGACGAGGTCGTAAGGCGCCTCGGGCTTCGTCACTTCCGCGGCGTGCACGACGATAGCGCCATCTTCGCGCTCAGCAATAGCCGCCCCATTGTGTTTGAGCAGCCGCATCATGGTGCCGATGTCCCGCACGCGCGGTATGCGATGGAGCACCACCGGTTCAGCAGTCAAGAGGCAGGCCGCCAGGACGGGAAGCGCCGAGTTCTTCGCTCCGCTGGTGGTGACCTCGCCTTGCAGACGGACAGGGCCCTGAATCAGAAACTTATCCATGCAACGCCTCGGCGAGGCGGTTGCCAGATCTCTCCAGCAGGGCGGCGGCCTCGTCGCGGTCCAATCCTCTCTTCGCCATTAGAATCGCGAGGCGTACGTTGCGGCCGGATGCTTCGAGCAACTCCGCGGCGCGAGTTGCGTCCACGCTAGCGGCTTCGGCGATGATGCGTTGTGCGCGGTCGCGCAGCTTGTCGTTGGTAGGTTGCACGTTCACCATCAAGTTGCCGAAAACGTAGCCGAGCCGGATCATCACTCCGGTACTAAGCATGTTCAGCACAAGCTTCGTAGCCGTGCCCGCTTTCATGCGCGTCGAACCGGTGAGCACTTCGGGACCGACGGGGACTTCGATCCCGATTGCTGCATGACCGGACAACTCGCTGCGTGGCGAACAGCTGATTCCGGCAGTAAATGCGCCAATTCCACGCGCCCAATCGAGAGCGCCCAACACGTAGGGGGTGCGGCCGGAGGCGGCGATACCTACCAAGGAATCCGATGGCTGAAAGCCGCGCGCCTGCAAATCGCGCACGCCGGCGGCTGAGTCGTCCTCGCTCGCCTCGGTGGCACGCACCAAGGCAGGTTCTCCTCCCGCCATGATCCCTTGCACCATTTCTTGCGGGATGTTGAATGTGGGACGGCATTCGCTCGCGTCGAGCACGCCGAGGCGACCGCTGGTGCCAGCGCCGATATAGAAGAGCCTGCCGCCCTGCCGCATGCGATCGGCTATCGCATCTACAACCCGTCCGATTTGAGGAATTGCGGCCTTCACAGATGCGGCAATCTTTGCGTCTTCGGCGTTGATAACGGCCAGCATTTGCTCCGTGGGGAGCGAGTCGATGCGTTCTGACGCCGGATTCCGCTGTTCTGTGAGGAGTGCTGAAAGTTTCTCTTGATCCACCTAGAGCACACCCGCCTTTTTCATTACCGCCGTCGTCGTTTCGAGGCCCAACATGGCTCCCTGCTCGGGCACCATGTCCTTCAGCCCGCGGCCAAAGACTTCCGGGCTCACGGCATCGCGATAGCCCACTTTCTGGAGTGAGCGGAAGAAC
>DASRHX010000372.1:0-4499 GCA_035650295.1 Bryobacteraceae bacterium
GGTTTGCGAACTGCCACACAGTAGCTGTGCGGCGATCGCATCATGACGCCTTCCATCACGGCCTGCCCGCCAATGAGCGTGGTCTCTTCGCCCGACTCCAGGATGGGGAGCAGGTGGATGTGGGCGGCAAGACGAAGGGAACTACGCAATGACAACGGACGGCGTCTCCTTATATCAGTATAGCGTCCGAACCAAGCCATCCGGGTTTCGGATGCTCTCTTTAAGCTTAAGATGTTGCAACGGGAGACGAGGTTGCACAACGGAAGTGGGCCTGATGCGCAAACGCGGGGAGCGGGGCATGTCGGTAGCGGTACAATTCCGGGCGTTTTCCGGGGCCCGGTCTATATAAATGGCGTTGCCTCGCGCGTAGACTCTGTGCAGGCCGAACAGAGAACAATAGGGTTCTCTTTAGGCAGTCAATCGGAGAACTCGGATATGAAAACACTTTTCCTGATTTTGGCAGCCTCGGTTGCCGTGCCAGTCTTTGCCGCGCCCATCAATGTTGCGTTGGGGAAACCGGTCACCTTAAACGGGTTTTTCGGCAATTCGACGGCCGGAACTCCTATTGTGTGGCCTGACTTTGCTATTGGACCCGCGTCCTTGGTCACCGATGGTGTCTTCAATCCCGACCAGCAGCATTGGCAGACGAACTCGGTTTGGTGGCACGAGCATGACACTCTGCCTCCAAGATCGATTGAAATCGACCTGCTCGGCACGTATACGCTAATCGGAGCCATCGTCCAGGCGGACAACAATGAGCAATATCTGCTCGAGTACAAAGACGCAGCCGACGTCTGGCAGACGTTGTGGAATGTGCCAGTGGGTTGCTGTTTCGGCGTCGTGACAAGGCCCAATCCTCTGGACAACACCGAAATTCAGGCGCTCGGTCCGGTTGTCGCCAAAGCGCTGCGCATCAGCGGCGTTGACTCCGACCTGTATTATTCCGTCACCGAAGTTCAGGTGTTCGCGGAACAAGTGCCGGAACCCTCGACGTGGGTGTTAGCGGGCGCCGGCCTCGGCGCGCTGTTGCTCCGCCGCCGCCGGTAGGCGTTCGAGTTATTCGCCGGTTTGGCGGCGAATTCGCTCGCGAACTACTGCCTCCACCTGCAGAGCCTTCGGGAATGCAGTTCCGGAATCGTGCAGGTGATCGGCTGCTTCGATCGTGAAGCGGTTCTGTTTCACTAGAGCGACCCCAATCAGGTAGTGCGCCTGGGCGGAAAGCGGATCGATTGCGAGCGCACGGCGAGCGTACTCTTCGGCCTCCTTCGTTTGATTGAGGCCAAGCAGACAGGCGCTGACATTGCTCAGTATGGCAGCCGAGGCGGGGTCAATCTCCATGGCGGCATGAAACTCCACCAGCGCTTCGGCGATCCGGTTGTTGCGCGCTAGGAATGCTCCCATATTGTTTCTGGCCTCGAAGAAGTCGGGATCAAGCGTGACTGCCTGCCGCAGATACTTTTCCCATTCGGCAACATTGCCCTTCTGTTGCGCCTCACCTGCCTTTCTCAGAGCCTTGACGGCTTCCTTCGGGGCCTTGTGCGAGAGACGGCGCATGGATACGCTGCCGGGGGTTTGCTTTTCAGCGCATGGGATCGGCAACTGCAACTCCTGAGGATTTCCCATCGTGTTCACGGTAAGCATGGTGCGCTTAATCACGCCCCCCTGTAGATTTACCACCTGCACTTCGTGCACTCCCTCTGCGACTTCATGAAATTCGAACCGTCCGTCCCAGCGGATATCGGCCGATTGGACCCCGTGCGAATTCGGACGGTTGAAAATTTCTACTCGCAGATTGTCAAATCCGGAGTCTTGCGAATTCGCACACTCGCGGACGACCGTGCCCTGGACGGCGGTAGAAGACCTCGACTGCGCCGTAAAGAAGTTGGATGATTGCGAATGCGCCAAATTCAAAAAAAGGCACGCCGCCGGGAAGATACACTTCGAGTAAGTCATTTCTGCTCCGTGTTCAGAATTCGTTTTTAAGTTGTTTTGCGCGGAAACAGCGAGGTTCCGGGCCGGCAAGACCTGCAGGGTCTCTTATCGGCACGACAAGGGATATTTGACCTTGATTACATGCAACGGCTCGCCGCGGCTGGGGCATGATGCATTGCCCAGCTGATTTGAGCCGTCTCGAACGGGGTAGAGCAATAGTCGTCGGCGCCTGCTTCCAGGGCCTCCAGCCAGGCTCTCTCCTCTGCCTTGCGGCTGGCAACAATGACGCGTATCGGGGTTCGCAAAGACCTCAGCAAAGCGACCAGGGAGTTCACGTTGCTCCACTGATCGGAACAGAAAATCACGTCGAGCCGCCGGGCCAACGCCGGCACCTGATCGATCTCGGAGCGGCTTGCCGCGTGTCCCATTCTGGCGAGCGTCTGCTCCAGTTCCGATGCCAGATCGGGCTCCAAACCAATCAGTAACGCGCGGGGGGCTAGCGTCTGCATGATTCTCCTGTATTCAGTTACTCAAATCAGTGTGTCTGGGGCATGAACGCGGTCTGAGGAGAACGTGAAATCTCTCAAACGGCAACGCCAGATGTCGGCAGGGACTTTGCGGCTCGGCAGACGGGAGGAGTTACCTCCCCAATTCCAAAATAATCCGGTTCTCTCTTTGAGGCCAATCAAAAGTTTTGATATTCCCCATCTGCAGGTGGTGGCACGCGCAATGAAGCCTCTCAAACGCCTGCGCTGGACCGCTGGTAGAGCCGCGAATACGCCTGATAAACTAAAGGTTTCCAGGAGATCGAGAGTAAACCATGCAGCGCAGGAACAGTGTCGCGGTGAATGTGGGCGGCGTTTTGGTCGGCAGCGGGCAACCTATTGTCGTCCAATCGATGACCAACACCGATACCGCCGACGTTACAGGAACCGCAAACCAGGTGATGGAATTGGCTCGCGCGGGCAGCGAGCTCGTGCGCGTCACGGTGAACACTGACGAGGCCGCCGCCGCAGTTCCCAAGATCGCCGAGACGTTAAAGCTTTACGGCGTCACCGTGCCCATCGTGGGTGACTTCCACTACAACGGCCACCTGCTCTTGAAAAAGTATCCGGCGTGTGCGCGGGCGCTGGCGAAATACCGCATCAACCCTGGCAACGTGAACATCGGAAAGAAGCACGACGACAATTTCCGGACGATGATCGAGGCTGCCGTTGAATACAACAAACCCGTGCGCATCGGCGTGAACTGGGGCTCACTCGACCAGTCTCTGCTCACGCGGATGATGGACGAGAATGCGCTGGCGCCGGAGCCGCTCGA
The DNA here is from genome assembly GCA_035650295.1 of Bryobacteraceae bacterium. Classification (GTDB taxonomy): domain Bacteria; phylum Acidobacteriota; class Terriglobia; order Bryobacterales; family Bryobacteraceae; genus JAFLBB01. The sequence goes on from DASRHX010000372.1 coordinate 3,253, forward strand.
TGCAAGCGAAGTGACGCTCAACGCCATCGTCGAGAGCGCCATCCTTTCCGCCGAGGCCGCCGAACGTTACGGCTTGGGCCACGACATGATCATTCTCAGCGCCAAGGTAAGCGGTGTACAGGACCTGATCCGCGTGTACCGAAAGATGGCGGCGCGCTGCGACTACCCCTTGCACCTGGGTTTAACCGAAGCCGGCCTCGGCGCCAAGGGAATTGTGGCCACGACGGCCGCGCTCGCCGTTCTGCTGCAAGAAGGAATCGGCGATACCATTCGCGCCTCTCTCACGCCTCTCCCCAATGGCGATCGCACCGAAGAGGTCCTCGTGTGCCAGCAGATTCTGCAGTCGATGGGAATGCGCAGTTTCACGCCCCAGGTGACGGCTTGCCCAGGTTGTGGCCGCACCACCAGCACGTTCTTCCAGGAACTGGCCGACCGCATTCAAACTTATCTGCTGAAACAAATGCCGGTGTGGAAGGAAACGCACCCCGGAGTGGAGGAGATGAAGGTAGCTGTGATGGGCTGCATCGTCAATGGCCCAGGCGAATCTAAACACGCCAACATCGGTATCTCGCTGCCTGGGACATTTGAAGAGCCGGTCGCGCCGGTCTACGTAGATGGCCGCTTGTCGCGCACGCTTCGCGGGGACCGCATCGCCGAAGAGTTTTCGCAGATGCTCGAAGACTATGTCGAGGCGAACTACGTCCGGCGCGAGACAGCGGCACTTTCTCAGTAGAAGGTTCGGGCTCTCGCCATTTTGAGTCCGCATATGCGCGTAGCCTACTCAAGAACCATGAGCAGGCCCGTAGAGGCGATGAGCGGGTCCCAATTGCGAGTGAATGAGGAGGCGACCCACTCAGATGCGGCATACTGTTACAATCCGGAATGTTGGAGTGAGGCGAGGGGCGGGAAGTGTCCTTGAACCCGCAGCCATTGTGGTGACATCAAACCAGCGAGGAGGATCCGAATGAGTGCACCGCGTTTGCAGGTGGCGGCGGAACGGCCAGAACCCGAGGCGGGGGCCGAGGCTCCGCAGCCCGGATCGTTCCGGATTGTGAGCCGGATCGTGGATTGGATCACCAATGACCGGACCCAGTTGCTGAACATTACCGAGCGCGTGAACGAAATCGTGCGCAGGAGCGGGGTCACGAACGGTATCGTGCATCTGCAGTCGCTGCACACCACCACCGCGATCTTCCTGAACGAATGGCAGGACGCTTTGCTTGAAGACGTCAAAACATTCTTCGACA
>DASRHX010000373.1:0-3332 GCA_035650295.1 Bryobacteraceae bacterium
GCAGCTCTCGACCCAGTCGGGAACCGCTCGAAAACAAACGAACCAAAACAACACATCGCAGGAGGAACAATGAGAGTGAATAAGTGGACGTGGGGTCTGGCCATGGCAGGTTTGGTCAGTCTTCCAACGTTAGTAGCGCAGGCCGAAGAACAGCCGAGCCCGATTTTGACGGCACTGTCTTCGACCACCATCAGCGGGTATGTGGACACGTCGATCCACTGGAACCCTGGCTCAGACAACGACGTCAACGCGCCGCCCTACATCTACAATTCGGGCAAGGCCGACGGCTTCAACCTGAACAAGGTGAAGCTCAGGATCGAACGGGCGCTGGACGAAGCGCAATGGTCAGCCGGCTATCGCGCGGACCTGTTATTCGGACCAGACGCGAATACATTCGGCACACAGTCCAGCGGGGTCGCGGCGGACTTCGCGATTCAGCAGGCCTATGTCGCTTTGCGGGCTCCCGCGGGCAACGGGCTGGACATGAAGTTGGGCGTGTTCGATTCGATCATTGGTTACGAAAGCCATGACAACGGCAGCAATCCCAACTACACGCGTTCTTACGGAACGACAATCGAACCGCACACCCACACAGGGTTGCTGGCGACCTACCAGGTGTTTGACGCGTTGGGTGTAGCGGCCGGCATCGCGAACACGCTGGTGCCGCCGATCAACAGCCGTTCCACGCGCGCCGAGTCGCACAAGACGTACATGGCGTCCGCGGCGTTCACCGTTCCGGAGCAAGCGGGCTTCCTCGCGGGCTCGTCGGTGTATGCGGGGTTCGTCGAAGGTTTCGGCGGAAGCCCAGCCGAGGACCAGGCCAACTTCTACGTCGGCGCCACCCTGAATACACCGGTCACAGGAGTGAAGGCCGGCGCAGCGTTCGATTACGGAGAGGACCTTGGCGGCGTGGACGGAGCGACCGCACGCACTTACGCCGGGTATCTCTCGTTTGAAGCGACAGAGAAGATGAGCATCCACGCGCGCATGGAATATGCCGACACCGATGACATCTTCGGCGGCGACATCTTCGCGCTCACCGGCACGCTGGAGTATGACCTCTGGCGGAATGTGCTCAGCCGGCTTGAACTGCGCTGGGACCATGCAGCCTCCGGCGGGCAGATGTTTGGCGGGTCGCCTGGCGATCCATCGCGCAAGAACGAATACCTCGTAGCGGCGAACCTGATCTACAGGTTCTAAGCGAGCGAGAGAGTCCGAATGAGAATTCAAAGGACGCGCTTCGGCGCGTCCTTTCTTTAGTACTGGTCGGACACGTTGGTGTAGGAGAACTTGTAGCCTGCGGCCATGGCAGCCACGTAAATGGCGAAGTCGCGCGGGCCGAGGATATCGATCATGAAGCTGGACCAGCTCTCAACTTCGCTCACGAAATCCAGAATGGACACTCCTTCTTCGTGAGCGAGCACAATGCACCATGCGAGATGGTAGGCTACTACGCAGCCTATGAACGCCCACGTGGCGCCAATCACTCCGAAGCGCCGACTGCTGCCGTTCCCCAGGCGCCGCACGCCAAACGCAACGGCAAATCCAATCCCGATGCAAAACCAGTTGATCCACACACCGAATGCCGCCGCAACGATCGCCAACACCAAGGCGCTCACCGCAGCCCCAATCGCGCCGCCAATCCATCCGCCCATGGGCCTTTCCTCATCGGTGACGCGCTGCTCCTCCTGCTCGAATTTTTTAGTCAGGTCCACGTCGTCCTCGTGGATCAGCGTGCTTTGCGTACTGCTGACAAATGGCTCGGAGGTCGGCAAAGGCTTCGGGTCGAGCATCCGCAAATTGATCTTCTCGCTCATTCAATATTCTTCGGACCAATCCCGCGAATTCTTAAAATAATTTAAGATTCCGGGAAGACCTAGTCCGGGCCGGAGCGCAGGCGAAAGAAGCGTGAGCCGGTGGAATCGCGAGGCAGAACGATCTGGTTCCGGTTATTGATGAAATCAGGCTCGCCGGCGACAGCGCTGAAACCATTCGGGAGCGTGGGCGAGGATTCAAGACGGAACAGGCGCGTGTTGTCTGGCCAGGACAGGACAATGTCGCCGCCATTAGAAATTATGCTCAGGCGCGGTTGAGCGCTTTGCGAACGTTCGCCGGTGATTGTGAACGCAGAAGTCTCGTTCACCGCAAGGTTCAGATTCATCTGGACCACATCCGCCGGCATAAACTCCGGATTCACAGGGCTGATTTGAAAGTGAGTTCCCCAAATCTCGTTGCCATTGGTACACACGAACGGGGCGAGCTGGTCCACACTGAACGCAATTGTCGGCGCCGTATTCGAGGATACGGTGGCCATACAGCCGATGATCCGCGGTGGTTGATTGCTTGAGGCAAGGTGGCCGACGACTGAACTGTTGGGGGCAAGGCAACTCCCTGCCAGGAGTCCATTGCGAAATACCTTCACTTCCACGGAGGCGGCGAACGGCGGCATGTTGGATCCGTCCGGGTTCCATCCGCCTGCAAGATCAGCGTGGATCTGCAAGTGGTTGGTCTCGTGACTGATTTGCAGTCCCGAGAAGCTCGCGGACTGAGCCGCAATGTGCAGGCGGCCGTCGCCATAGGTCAGGTCAATCGGCAAAAGGTCGGCTTCGAAATGCTGTGTCCTGTCGAACTCGATCCCGGTGCCAAAGAAAGACTCACCCTCGCCTTTTATCGTCAGTTGCCCGTTAGCCGCCGCAAAAAGCCCGTTGCCCGAAATCCGGTGGCGATGGCCGAACATACCGAGAAGTTCCTCAACGATCGAATACCGTCCAAATCCGCCGCCGCCCGCAACCTCCACCCTGGAAATATAATTTACTTGCTGTGCGACACCTTCCGCTCGCGCAAAGATCCGATCGTAAAACACCTGGTCGCCGTGATCGACGGCGCCCACGAATTCGATCAGCGCACCGACGCTGCCGTCGCGACTCCGCCAGAAAGGATTGACGCGGGGCCTCAGTTCGTTCGCGGTGCGGATCGTCACAGAACCCGTCGGTCCGCCACTTGATTCCTCCGTCACCAGCGTCTGCCCGGAAAGAAACTGGAATGTGACATTTGTTGCGCCAAGCGGACTGAAATCCACTTCAATCGGGTAAACTTCCACGCCCGGTTTGGTCCCGCGCACCCTGGCAACCAGTGCGTTGGAGCCGCCCTGTATCTGGCCATAGACCTTGCCTTCGAGAAACCATTCGGGCCAGGCGTTGCCCCAGATTTCGGCGTAGGGATCGAGGAAGATTCCTTCGTCGGCCTCGCCCAACAAAATGTTGGCGCCGTGGACGATGTTGGTGCCCGGGATGAATTCTGCGCCATTAACGCGCGTATCTTTAATGGGCAGA
>DASRHX010000374.1:0-6578 GCA_035650295.1 Bryobacteraceae bacterium
TTATATTTTTCAAAGACTCTCCACAAGAACGAAGCTCCTTGGGGCGCGTCGATGTTGCCGGCGCCACCATGGGTTTTATATTCGAGGCATAAGCGAGCACGGTGAGAAAGCTCACGTGTCAGAAAGATGGACCAACTCTTACTACGGGCTTGTCCCTGGCTTTAGAGCGCGGCTCGGGATTGGAGGATCAGGCATGAGTAGGACTTTACAGGGGCAGCCATCTTCATGGCGGCTAATGTTAGAGCATTATCTAGCTCGACCGCGCGTAGCGAAGCATAACGTCGCCCGATCGGTACGGCTTGGCCTCTACGAGCTCCAGTTTCGTGTTTTTCGACACACCGGTGAGCAGCGGCCGGCCGCTTCCGAGGAAGATCGGGCAGACAACCATCTGATACTCGTCGATCAACCCGTGCTGCGTCAGTTGCGACACGATGGAGCCGCTACCGAAGACGATCATGTCTTTGCCGGGCCGGCTCTTCATGGTCTCGATCTCGCGCGGGTCGAGCTCGTGAAGCACGCGGGAATTCTTCCGGGTCACGTCCTTCAGGCTCTTCGAGAAGACCCATTTCGTCATCTCGTTTAACCAAATCGCTATTTCACGGTGTTCCAGAGTTCGTTGTCCGGGATGGTGCGGGTCTGGTGCCGTGGAGGAGTCGTCAAGGGGGTGGTTCCAGAATTTCTCGAAGAGCTCGTAGGTCCGGCGGCCGAACAAGACCGTGTCGAAAAGCGGAATGCCGTCCACGGCCGCTTTGGCCTGCTCCTCGTCGGGCACGACCCAGTCCAAATTGCCGTCAGCTCCGGCAAAATACCCGTTTGCGTCATCCAGTTAAACATCACGATTCGGCGGCTAGATTCCATGGAGTTCTCCTTTCCCGGCACATAGTCGGAAGTTGAAATTTCCCAACCGGCTCTTACCGCATCAATTTAGTTGCTCAGCGAAAGCACGCCTTAAGGCCGATGCCGCGAGCCAACCGCATTTTTCTGCCCGGTCCAGTCCGACACTCACCCATCGCCAGGGGCGGAATTTTGTTCCGACGAAATGGCGGCGAAAGCTTCGGCGATGCGCGGCGGCGCATGCTGGCGAGCGTACATGCGCTTCATGTAGGCCAGCAGCTGCGGGCAGCTGTCCAGCAGTTTGTACTCGTTGCCCCAGTCGAGCGTGTAGGCCATCACAAAATCCGCGACGCTCACGCTATCGCCCGCGACGAACTGCTGCCCTTGCATGTGCTTCTCCAGCACGGATGCCATGTCTTTGAACTCGCCGCTGGCGAGGCTCACGTCGCCGGGCAAGCGCTGTTCTTCCGGATAGAGCGCCGTATGGCGCGAGATGCGCCAGAGCGGCTGCTCCAACTCCGTCGCGGCGAACAACAGCCAGCGGTTGACCTGCGCTCGCTCGTTGAGGCCGGCCGGCAGCAGGCCCTTATGGGAATATTTTTCCGCCAAGTAGAGCACGATCGCCACAGACTCGGTGAGCACCCGGTCGCCGTCGACGAGCACAGGGATCTTCCCGGCGGGATTGATCTTCAAGAACTCGGGACGGCGGTGCTCGCCGGCCACAAGATTGACGCGAATGGGCTCGAAATCCGCGCCCAGTTCCTGGAGCGTCCAGCGCACGCGGATCGATCGGGTAGGGCCGAACTCGTATAGCTTCATCTTCATCTATAACTCCTTCCTTTGGCGTCGCTTTGAAACGTCGAATAGCACTTCATTAATACGACGAACGAGGAAGCCTTCGCGGGACATAATTTCGGACTTTATAGGAGCTCCCAATAAATAGGGCCAAAAATCAAGGATTTAGTTGACTAACGACTGAGCGGCATTCCGACATTCAGCGTTCCAATCGTTCCAGCCGTTCAATCGCTTCGCTCCGTTCCAGTCGTTCAACGGATCGATGATGGCGCAAGACTTTGCATCCAAGCGAACCGCAAGGAGCTTGCTCGGTTCATCGTCCACCGTTGGGGGCTACCCGAATTGACTTGCTAACGAGCAAGTAGTTAGAGTTTTTTAGGTTCCGTATGCTGATCTGTGTCACGAAGCAATGTGTGTCTGAATACCTTGAACACGGAGGATAAAATGTCGCTCATCATGACGAAACAAGAGCGCGAGGCGTTTCTGGCCGATGTTCACATCGGCATCATTAGCATTGCCGACGAAGGCCGAGGACCGCTCACGGTGCCGATCTGGTATGCCTATGATTCAGGAGGAGATCTACGCATCATGACCGGTAGGGACTCGCGGAAGGGACGTCTGCTCGCGCGCGCCGGCAGATTTAGTCTATGTGTACAGACGGAAAGTCCGCCGTACAAGTACGTCAGCGTCGAGGGCGCCATCGTCTCTACTGAAGCCGCGGATATCGAGCGCGATCTGCGCCCGCTCGCCCGCCGTTATCTCGGAAAAGAGATGGGCGACCGCTACGTAGAGGAGACACAAAACTTACCTACGCATACCGACAACGTACTTATCCGGATGCGTCCGGAACGATGGCTGACCACCGACTACTCTAAGGAAGATGGCGCCGTGTGATGAGCAGCGGCATCGCCCTTCACGCGGCGCGTCGGTCTCGGCCAGATTCGCAGTTAACAGCGACACCTTCCCAGAGCCTTGATTCCTTCCCCTCGACGGGGAAGGACAAAGGTAGGGGTGATTGGTTTAATCGGTTTCCGAGCGCCCTATCCCGGCCTTCCCCATCAAGTGTTAAGATGTAAAAGGCCTGGCCCCAATGGTGAGCGTTAGCCGGGTTTAATGATGAAGGATGACACAGCCGAGGTTCTGTCGATCGAGGGACACGAGGTCCGGGTAACCCACCCCGACAAGCCGTATTTTTCCAAGCAGACGAAGCTCTCGAAACTCGATCTCGTGCGCTACTACCTGTCGGTCGCGCCGGGCGCGCTCGCTGGCATCCGGGATCGTCCGCTGGTTCTCAAGCGCTTCGTCGACGGTGCCGAAGGTCAGGCCTTCTATCAGAAACGCGCGCCCGCCGAACGGCCCTCGTGGTTGCGAACCGTTACGCTGTCATTCCCATCGGGCCGCAAAGCGGAGGAGGTCGTCGTCGATGATGCAGCGGGGCTCGCGTGGATCGTGAACCTGGGCTGCATCGAGCTCCATCCACACCCCGTGCGCTCCGGCGATCTTGAGCACCCCGACGAGTTGCGCGTCGATCTCGATCCGGGTCCCGGCGTCGGCTGGGAGGACGTGCGCCGTGTGGCTCTCGAGGTGAAATCTTTTCTCGAAGAGATGGGGCTTCGTGGCTGGCCCAAGACGAGCGGTTCGCGGGGAATGCACGTGAACGTACGGATCGAACCGCGCTGGACGTTCGTCCAGGTGCGCCGCGCCGCACTCGCGTTATCGCGTGCCGTCGAACGGCGTGCACCGGCCCTGGCCAGCTCGAAGTGGTGGAAGGAGGAGCGTCACGGTGTGTTCCTCGATTACAACCAGAACGCCAAGGACCGGACGACCTGCTCCGCCTATTCCGTGCGCCCGCTTCCCGATGGCCGTGTGTCCACGCCGCTTCACTGGCATGAGGTCCCCGACTGCGACCCGGCCGACTTCACCGTACTCACGATTCCCAAGCGCTTCGCGGAGTTCGGCGATCCGCACGCAGGCATCGACGCCGCACCAGGTTCGCTCGAAAAGCTGCTCGAGCTCGCGGCGGAAGACGAAGCGGCAGGTCTCGGCGACGCTCCCTGGCCTCCACACTTTCGTAAGATGGAAGGCGAAGCACCGCGTGTGGCCCCTTCGCGCGCCCGCTCTGCGGTGAAAAAATCCACGGCGAACAAGCCGCGGACCCGGGCGCCACTTCTGGTGGTCGCGAACTCTCCGGACAGAGACGCGGCCCTCGTCGGTCTCGAAAGGTGGAAGAGCAAGCATCCCGAAGTGGCCGCGCTTCTCGCCGTGGACGACGTGCTGATCGACTCCATGCGTGGCCGGTCGTCCACCTGGACCCGCATCCGCGTGAACCTGCGGAATGTGCCGGAAGTGTTGCGTCCGCCGCAGGAGACCCCCGACCCAGATGACGATCCGACGCGTGAATGGCGCAGCCGGCGCGCTTCGAAGCAGTAGCGCGCCGGGAAGAGTTCAAGATTCAATGTTCAAAGTTCAAGGTGGGGAACGGGGAAACTTTGAACTTGGAACATTGAACCTTTGAACTGCTCCGCGATAGCGAAACTCAGCGAGCGCCGGCGAAAATCACCGCCAGTTCTTGGGGTGGAACGACTTCGAGCTGGTCATACGTGCAGTCGCTCGGCTTCTTGTCCGTGCGCCACCTGCGAAACTGCGCTGTGTGACGGAAGCGGCTGCCTTGCATGTGGTCGTAAGCGACTTCGACGACCAGTTCGGGACGTAGCGGCTCCCAGGACAAGTCCTTGCCCTGGCTCCAGCGGCTCTGGCCGCCAGGCATGCGATGCTCGGCTTCGCCGGTCTCTGGCGCTTGTTCGGCCCAATCTTTCCAGGGGTGAGCGGCCAGCGCGTTCTTGCGGTAGGGAGCGAGGAATTCTACCAGCTCGCGTCGCTTCTTTTCTGTGAAGCTCGCGCAGACGCCGACATGCTGCAGCGCGCCGGAGTCGTCGAAAAGGCCGAGCAGGAGTGAGCCGACAGCCGTGCGCGCACCTTTCTTGTGCCAGCGAAAGCCGGCAACGACACAATCGCACTCGCGCTCGTGCTTGACCTTGAGCATCACGCGCTTATTGGGTTCGTAGGTTCCCAAAACCGGCTTAGCGATGACGCCGTCGAGGCCGGCCCCCTCGAAGCGACGAAACCAGTCCGCCGCTATGCTTGATTCGCTGGTTGCGGGCGTCAGGTGTAGGGGCGGCGCTGCAGATGAAACCAGCGACTCCAGCATGAGTCGACGTTCTTGGAACGCGAGGCCCCGCAGATCTCGATCTCCCTCGCTGAGGAGGTCGAAGAACACGATCGATGCCGGAATTTCTTGTGAAAGAAGCTTCACCCGCGACTGAGCGGGATGAATGCGGAGCTGCAGCGCATCGAAGTCGAGCGCACCATTCTTTGCGACGACGATTTCGCCGTCAAGCACGCAGCGAGCGGGCAACTGTGACCGGAGCGGCTCGAGCAGTTCCGGAAAGTAGCGGTTCAGCGATTTTTCGTCCCGACTCTGGATCAGGATCTCGTCCCGGTCGCGAAACACCAGGGCACGAAATCCATCCCATTTCGGTTCGTAGATCCAGGTCCCGCCCTCCGGTAATTCGCCGACCCGCTTGGCGAGCATCGGCAAAACTGGCGGGTTCACTGGAAGATGCATATCTCAGTCTTATACTGCACACGCTCTCTATTCTAGGAGTCAAGTGGTTCCAGTCGTTCCAAACGTTAAAAACGTTCGCCGGCAAGCGGCAGTTCAAAAGTTCAGTGTTCAAAGTTCAAGATAAACGATCGCTAGGAATATTCCAGTGGTTCCAATCATTCCAGCCGTTCAATCGCTCACTAAATACCGCGGCCCGTTCCAGCCGTTCCCCTTCCCTGACCCCTTTCCAATTTTCATCACACTCGTGCGATCTATGCGATTGACGACTCGCCGGCTTAGCGATAGCGTGTTCACTGGCGAAATGGAGCGTTTAAGCCGACCTGAAACTTATCCCGGAAGAGGAAAACAATGACGCAATCTAGTCCACTACGCGTAGGTCTTATCGGAGCAGGCGGCAGATGGGGGCCGCGTGCGCACGTGCCGGCGCTGAAGGGCGTGTCCGAGGCCGAGCTCTATGCCGTGTGCACCGCGCATGCGGATACCGCGCAGGCGGCGGCCGATAAGTTCGGCGTGACGCGCGCCTACGGCAACGACAAAGCGTTGGACGCCGACGCGCGGGTCGAAGCAGTAGCGGTCGCGGTGCGCGTGCCGGCGCACTATGAGCTTACCAAAAACGCCATTGAAGCGGGCAAGCACGTCTTCTGCGAATGGCCCCTCGGCGCGAATACCAAAGAGGCCGAAGAACTCGCGGCGCTGGCGCGCGAGAAAAATGTGCGCACCATGGTCGGCTTGCAGCGTCGTGCGTCGCCCGCTTATCTGTACATGCGCGAGCTGATCCAGCAAGGCTATGTCGGACAGGTGCTAGCGGTGAACATGACGCTGATGAACAGCGGCGTGTTGACCCGGCCATCAGATCGCACCTGGCAGCGCGATGTAACCTTGGGCGCGAACACGCTGACGATTACGTTCGGGCACGTGCTTGACGCCATGTGCATGGTGGTCGGCGAGTTGACCGAAGTGTCCGCGATCGTCGGCACGCAGGTGCCGCAGTGGTTCGAGACTGACACGAAAAAATACGTGGATGTCACCTCGCCCGACAACATCGTGGTTCAGGGCCGCCTCGAAAACGGCGCTATCGTCAATGCCTATACTGGCGTGCATCCGTACCACGGCAGCGGCCACCGCTTCGAGATTTACGGCAGAGACGGCACGCTGTCGATGATCGGTGGCGGCGAGGGCGGCGAGGAGCTCCGGCGTAAGATCATGGGGGGACACAAAGACGACAAGGCGCTGCAAGAGTTGCCCGTGCCGGAGCGATTCAAGTGGGTGCCGGAAGCCCTGCGCAACGGTCCCGCGTACGACGTGGGCCAGATGTGGGTCAAGT
>DASRHX010000375.1:0-7982 GCA_035650295.1 Bryobacteraceae bacterium
CGTTGAACTCGACATGGACCACGTTGCCGACGAAGGGCGTCGGCTGCGACGCTGCGCGCGCCGCTTGCGCCTCGGAGGCCCGCTTGTCGATGGCGAGACGAAGACGCTTCAGGAAAGTGGTCTTTCCCGAGCCCCACGGCCCGAACAGCCCGATGGCCAGCGGCGGCTCCAGGGAGCTGGAGGCCAGCAACGCGGCGAAGGACGCCACGTCGGGCCGGATGCCCAGCGGATCCGTCGTCCAGTTCTGATCCGCGCGAATGACGGCTTCCGGTTCGTCGCTGTTGAGATCCACCGGCCGGCCCGCCGGCGCCATTTCCTCCTCGCCGAGGGCGTCTCGCCAGGCCTCGCTGAGCTCGCCCTCGCTGGCCGCATGTTCGATCAGCGCGCGCCGGAGGGCCGACGGGTCGAACCCGGCAGCCGCCAGCTCCTCGTCACCATCGACGCGGCGCGAGATGAGCGCGCCGGCGAGGTGGAGGACGCCCACCGCCCCGCTGTCGTGGCGTGTCGCGAGCGCGAGCTCACGCGCCGCCTCGAGGCCGTTCAGCACGCGCGGGCTGATGTCCAGGGCATCGAAGACGACGACATCCCTCTGCGCCTCCGTGGCGGGCAGGTAGGCTGCGAGTGCCGCCTGGTACGTGGGCTCGATGGGCGGCACGGAGGACCAGATCGGGGCGATGTCCGCGCGCACCCCCGCGTCCGCGCGGGCTTCCTCGATCAGCGCGAAGAAGACGGTCTGCAGGCGCAGCCAGGTGTCCTGTCGCGTCGCGTGATACTTCGTGGCACGCGCCAGGACTTGCATCGTCTGCGGGTCGCCGGGAAATGCGAGCGCCTCGCCCTTGACCTTCGCCTGCTCGAATGCCGCGACAGCCTTGGTCGGTGCCACTTTTTGGCGCGCGTCCACCCACGACTCGGCGGTGTAGCGCGCGCCGATCCACTCGAAGAACTTCGTGCGCCAGGCGCGGCCCTTGAATCCCCAGTTTTCGATCTGGCGGCGGTGCGCGGCCGGTGGATTGATGACATAGGACGCGACCAGGTGTCGGACGCCGATGTCGGAGCCGCCGACCCGTTGCGTCCACTCCTCCGCCGTCTCGAGCACCGACCGGGCCGACGTCGTGAGCAGCTGCTTGTCGCGCGACAGGCGGAGGTCCGCGGGTCTACCGGGCTCCTGTCCCGCAGACTTGACCACGTCGAGCGTGGTCTTCTTCTCCGCGCTGACCGCGTTCAAGGCCGGTCCGTTGTCCTCGGCCAGGCGCGCGAACCATCGACTGGTCTCGTCCTCCGCGGTGAGGAGAGCGAGGGCCACGGTCGAGAACGTGATCGGGGGCTCTCCCTGCGACTCCGTCGAGAGGCCGATGTGGTAAGCACGCTCGTAGACGCGGAGGGCCTCCTGGTCCAGCGGCAGTGACCGTGGCGGCGGAAACTCGGCGAGCCAATCGCTCTGATTCGCTGCCTGCATGGCGCTCATGGGTTCCTCACATCGCGACGCGTGTTGTGCGGGCTCCAGTGCCTGTTCAGAACGTGGCGGCCGTCTGCAACGGGAATGTAGGACGGTCCACGTGAGACCACAAGCGTGGACTTCTGTAGGTGGGCTGGACGAACCCGATGGTGCCGCCGGCCCCGACCACCGCGGCGGCAAGGTCTTCGCGGCGCGGAGAGCGTAGACGGGATAAAGGTCCAGTTGACGGAACGGCCGTTCCCGGCGCCCCTCCTGTCCCTTCCTGCCCCCCGGTACAGCGGGGCGTACGCGCGCCGGCCACGCGATGAGCGCCCCGCCGGTGGGCGCCCAGTCGTTGGGCGCGGCGCCCAGTCACTGTGCGCTCGCGTCGCGCGCCGACGCCGGCGCCCGCGTCGTTCGTGTTTGAGAAACACGGATTTCGATGAAGTGCGCCGATCTTCCGCTGATATGGCGTTCGAATTGCTCGATCTTCGCCGCGGTTGCGTTCATGAAACCCTCATGGTCGGGACTTGGAGGAGAGGGCGATGACGAAGGTCTGGACCAGCATCGTCGTCGTGGCGCCTGTCATCCGATCGTTCCTGCTCGTGGCGCCGGTCATCGAGTCCAGCCTCGAGCTCGACGCAGTTCTTCCAGGCCGTCGGCACCGCTGACGGTGGAGGCGACTAGCAGCCGGATTGGCTTGCGAGCGAAGGGGGCTTCCGGCCACCTTCCAGCTCGCGGCGCTCCTCGGAGTGCTTGTGTGCGTCGGCGTGCTGGTGCCGTTCCTCATCGGGTGGTTTGAACCACCTACGCACGAGTTTGCGTGCCCTTCTTGCTTGTCGATCCAAAGCGCCGAATCATCCCCCGGTCCCGGCGCCCATCGGATAAGGAGTAACGCTCGCCATGGAACCACTCTTTCGGCTCGTCTTGAATCGCCCCGCCACACAGCAGGATGAGAACGCCCCCAGCATTCCTTTGGCCCAGGCCACGCCCTTTCAAACTCAGCTGGCGCAGGCGCCTACCGATAGCAAGCGTCGCGGTGTATTGAAAACAGCCGCCCGCCAGTTTGTGGCGTCCGCCGGGTTCATCGGCAGTCCGAAACAATTGCCCCTCGCCGCGCAGCTTGAAGCCTTTGCCCCGCTCCTGGACGAGCTCGAAACCGCGGCTACACCTAAGCCGACGAACTTGGCCAACGCAGTCGCAAGAGCATTCGGCCAGCCGCTGGCAAAGGTGATCAGCGGCGGCACGCTGCCGCCGGCCATCGCGCTGCTGAAAGACAGCATCATAGCCATCAAGCTCCTGCCCGAAGAACATCACCGCGATGTGGAGGGCCTTTCGAACCAACTCCGCATGCTGGAGTTGATTCTGAAAGCGGCCGCTGACAACACATTTCCCACCGATGCCGCCAGCCTGCGGCGCTACCGGCGGCGCTCGCTGCTCCTGCCCACGGAGATGGACCGCCGCTCCATCTTGTCCACCGCCGACAAGCTAAAGGAAGCCGAGAAGCAACGTAAAGAAGCCGAGGAAAAGCGCCAGGCCGAGGCCAACGCCAAGCTCGCGCACTACAAGCTGCTGCGCGCGGCGATCAGTGAACTCACCCGCCTCGCGCCCGGTAGTTTTGAATCCACGCCGCAAACCGCCGACGCCGGGTCCGGCATTCCGGCACAGTTCCGACCCATTGACCTCGCCGTCCAGGAGCTCATCCGGCATCAGCAATCCTCGCAAATCAAATTGCTCCGCGAGCAAACCCTCAAAGAAGACGCCGTTGCGCGATTGGCAGCAGCTGATAGGCCCGAACTCACACTCGCCGCCGCCGATTGGCGAATCGAGCGTAATCACATGGTCGGCAAGGGCGCTCTCACATCGCTCACCACTGCCGCAAACACGTTTCGGGTGAAGGCCGATGTCGAGCGCAACCTTAGCGCCGCCACGCTTGGTATCCTCAAAGAACGGAACCTCAGCCTGTCGTCCCATTCCGTTGATTTCGTCGCCGAGGCGTTGCGCCAGGAAGCTGTCGACCTCGGCAAAGACCTGGATCAATTGGCCGGCCGCCCCGCCCAGCTCACTTTCAAACGCGTCGGCAAGTCGATGGTCATGGTTTCGCAACCCTTGGCGAGCCCCTGGAATGTCTACGTCACCGGCCTGGGCCTCGGGCTATCGCCCACACCGCTGATCCCCGTTCTGGACAGCATCCCCCATACCCACGGCAACGTTGCGCCCGCGGGAATCGCGGATCTCCTGGTCGTCCGCCAGCAACTGGTCCGCTACGAAGGCGCTGACGTTGCCCACATTGAGAACATCCTGAAGGGCGAATCGAAAAAGCGCGAGCATTCCACGCGCCGTGAAACTGAAGAGTTCTCGTTGCGCGAATCCGAAACCACCACCAGCGAAGAGCGCGAGCTGGAATCCACGAGTCGCTTTGAGATGAGCCGCGAAACCAGCGAAACCATTCGCGAAGACGCCTCGCTCAAAGCCGGCCTCAGCGTCTCTGGCAAATACGGTCCTGCCGTCGAGTTCTCCGCCAGTGCCGAGGGTTCTGTCTCCCGCAGCAAGGAAGAAGCCACCCGCTCAGCCGCCACCTTCTCGCAGGATGTCACCGAACGCAGCGCGACGAAAATCACCGAGCGTGTGCTCGAACGTTCCTCGCTCCGCGTCACCAACGAAGTCATCGAAAAGAACACCCATGAACTGAACAACTCCAACGGCACCGGACACATCTCCGGCGTCTACCAGTGGGTGAACAAGGTCTACCAGGCGCAGATGTTCAACTACGGCATCCGCACCATGTACGACTTCATGGTCGCGGAACCCGCCGCGTTCCTCATCCAGTCCATGCAGAGCGCTCACATGGCCGCTACGGAATTGGAAAAGCCCGCCGCCTTCACTCTGCGCCCGGATCAGATCGACGAGTGGAACTACTATCACTGGGTGAAGGAGTATGGCGCTACCGATGTCCAGCCGCCCCCTGAACTGTACAAAACAAAATCGGCAGACTTTAAGGCCGGTGGCGGCGACAGCTCCGCAAACTATAACCACTCCGGCCAAATCGCGCTGGAAGAAGGTTATAAAGCCATCTACGGAACCATCGGCTACGGGGGCAATATCTGGAGCAATGACGCCACAGTCGACGTGGTGCTGGGCCGCAGAATGAACCGGTTCACTTCGCAATATCTCTGGGGCACCAATCTCGACGAAGAAACCGACTCCATTCCTTTTGCCATCGATACTCTTCGCTACTCCCAAATCGCCGTCGCCATTGAAGTGAAGTGCCAGCGCACGGACCGCGCCATGAAGAAGTGGCGCCTCGAAACCCACGCCAAGCTCACCACCGCCTACAAGGCCCGCCTCTCCGAATACGAGGAAAAACTGGCCGCCCTAGAAGTGCAGGCCGGTGTCACCATCCGCGGCCGCAATCCCCTGCTCAACGTGCAGTTGATGAATGAAGAGCTTAAAAAGCACTGCCTGTCCATCCTCACCGAGCAGCACTTCGACCTCTTCGGCGCCATCGAAACGGGTGCCTATGGCGTGCCCCAGCTGGATCTGTCTGAAAACCAGCTCGAAGGCCCCTACGTCCGTTTCTTCGAACAGGCGTTCGAGTGGGAGCAGATGACCTGGATCGCCTACCCCTACTTCTGGGGCCGCAAAAGCACCTGGGCCGAGCGCATTTCCTATGAGGACACAGACCCGACCTTCAACCAGTTCCTCAAAGCCGGCTACTGCCGCGTGGTGGTTCCCGTCCGCTTGGGATTTGAAGGCGCCGTCGACCACTTCATGAAGTACGGCGAAGTATGGAACGGCGGGCCGCTGCCGCCCATCTCGGACCCGCTCTATCTGCCCATCGCCGACGAAATCGCCGAACGGCTCGATCGCCCCGGAGACGAGATTCCGCAAGGCGACCCTTGGTTCGTCCGCATTCCTACGACACTGGTGCATCTGCGCGCCGACGACAAGCTGCCCCAATGGAAGCAGAACGCCGCCGGCGAGTGGGTGGAAGCCTAGGCTCGCGTTCAAGTATCTCCCATGGGCGACATAGCGCGGCACCGGGATATCTTTCTCAATACACGGGAAGCCGTGCCGGCCGATGTGCTGGCCCGGTGCGGCTTCACCCCTGCGGACCTCACTTACCTTGAACTCGGCAACTACTTCACCGACGTTTCCCAATTCCGCGACCCCGTCTTCTACCTCTTCGCCAAGCAGACCGTGTGGCGCGAAAAGGTTCTGCCGGGTGCCGATAAGAACGGCTTGCTCACGGCAGCGAAGGCCATCGGCCAGTTGCTCGCCCTGGGCGGCGCCGCTGCACTTGAACGCCTTACCGATGGTCCCGTGAAGGCCTCGGCGTTGCTCCCCCTCTCGCTCAGCCCCATCCTGGCCGGACTGAATAACCAAATCAACGACCTCGCTGCCGACCTCATCGGTGTCGACGAATGGATCGACCGCATGCTCGGCAAACCCGTCGACAAGGTGGACGACGAAGGCAAGCGCGATCCAAAGGCCTTCGGCTTCGTCGGTCAGTTCTTCGAGCACTTCATCGAAGGCATCACGCACATGCTTTTTGCTAATGACGTCGCCCACGGTCCGCGCGGCGTTTGGGCGCAAATCAACCGCATCCCTCCCGCCGAAGTGGCTGCTGTCTTCGACCGTGTCTTCACCCAATACTTCCCGCACGAGCACACGGACCAGCCGCCCTACGTCTGGGACGCCAGCCAACGCCCCGCCAACGCCATGTACCAGCCCGCGCCCAAACGGCTCGATTCGCCGCGCGGCGTCATGAACATCGTCTACGAACACTACATCAACTACCTCTCCGAAGGCCTTTCGCGCCTCGAAAAGGACTGGCCGGAAGCGCAGAAGAAAGGCCCCGCCGCAAAGCACGCTTGGCTCGTAGACTTGGGCAAAATCCTCCACGGAATCGAAGACTGGTATTTCCACTCGAACATCGTCGAGCTCATCCGCATTCATGCGCATCGCCCGGATGAAGTCCCCGAGGCCGCCCGCGACACATTCGTCCGCCGCACCATCCTCGAAGAGCTTTCTTCCGATCCGGCCTACCTGGCCCAGGACGCCAATCGGAAACGCCTCCAGCGCTTCTTCTACCGCCGCCTACGCTTTCCCGTCTACGCCCGCGGCAACCGTGAAAAATCCGGCGGCATCGCCAGCACACAAACCTCGGACCTTAATTGGAACCACGCCTATCCGGCCTTCCCCTCCACGCTCGATACCGCCCACACCCTTCTCGGCGCGCTCGAAGGGATTGAATCAAAGCTGCACTTCCGTCCCGGCGGCGACAGTGGCGCCCGGCCCCGCACTCTCGATGAACTGCTCGGCGTCGGCTCCTGGATCAATTGCGTGATGGAGAAGTTCCATGGCGCTGGTCCTGAATGGAAGAAAATCTTCCACGACAAGGCTACTGCGCGCGGCGTCAATCTGGACAATCGCGGCGCGCCTCAAATCCAAAGTGTAAACGACGTCTACCGCGCCCAGGAATGGTCTCGCGACGTACTGCGCGAGTTGATGCCCCTCGTGCTCACGCTGCTCAACGAAACCGAGCGCAAGCGCCTGGTGGCGGACCTCGCCCCCGCCGACATGCCGCTGGATGGCTCCGAACCGAAGCCGAAGCCCGGCGCCCAGGGAGAGCCCAAAGAGGTGACCGCGCAATTGAAGCGCCACGCGGAAGCCCTGAAGCCGCGCACCGACGACCATGGCGTCACCGAGCACAACTACGCCCGCGCCGCCCGCTACGCCAAGGAATGCGGCTCCCTCAACGAAGCTGGTCTGCAGGCCATTCTCGAAGCCTTCAAGGTAGACGTCGAGTCGGAAAAGAAGAAGCCAAGCGACGACACTCCCGGCGCCGGCGGCTTCTTGATTGAATTCGCCGTGAAGCTGCAAACCCAAATGAACATTGCCGAACGCCGCAGCGAAACCCTGGACCAGCAGGATCCCTTCTCAAGCATTGCCACCGACAATGGCTCCGACAACGAGGTCATCGGCTCGCACTCGCTTATGTCGAAAGACACCAAGGCATCCACGCCTTTCTTCGACGATGCCCGCGTGCTCGGCTCCGTCGGATCTCTCACGGTGTTCCAACTCCTGCTGAGTGAGGTCGCCGCCCCAGGCGCAGACCGCCTGCACTGGCAAAAGATCCTCCGCTACCTCATCCGCTTTCCCGTACCCTCGGGCGGATGGGAACGGCAAGCCATTGGGCTCTTCCGGCAAAGCAACGCCATTCCCCGATTTGCCGACCTACCCGACCTCGCTACTTTGAACACCGCCCGCATCCCTGAAAACGAAGCCGTCCGCTGGCGCACGGGCGAACGCGCCAAGGCACTGCGCCAAATGTATGTCGACCTGGAAAAGAAGGTTGCCCGCTATCGCTTCCCCTAATACATGGTGCTTTCGAGCGCCGTCGAGCGGGAGAGGTCGTACCTCGAGAGGCTCGCGGGCGAAGCAGAGAAGCGCGGTCCCCGCCGGAGTGGGCGGCCGCGCGGACATGGTGGATCAGGAAGCGGTGAAGGCGCCTCCTAGGGCTCCTTTCGGGGGTATCCGGGCG
>DASRHX010000376.1:0-3609 GCA_035650295.1 Bryobacteraceae bacterium
TAAATCTGTTCTGTTTGCTAGTAAATGCGTCGCCGAACATTACTCGAGGGTCGGCTGCCGCCTGCCCAACTCGTCTACGCCGCAATGCCGGGCGGGCATCTGCAACGCAGCACGCACTGCACCGAGGAAGCGGTGGGAATCATGTCGCTGGGCCAAAGTGCGAATCACCGACGAGCCGCGTGCCTGAAGGTTACCCTCATCACTAACCTGATTCACTCGCAGCTGTCGCGTACCGGAGATGGTCCGCTCCTCGAGCGAGCCGACGACTTGCGCCTGGTACTCCTCGGTCAAGGCTGGATCGAACTCCGCGCCAACAACACTGCGCACTGATCGCGAACGCGACATAGGTACACCCGTCTTTGCGTTGGGCGACGCCGAAAAGCCGCCGACCTCATACGACGGTCCGCATTCGGGCGCTGCCGTGAAAAAAGGGCAGGCGCCTGGCGACTTCTCACATCGGACGTGCGAATTCTGCTCGATTGGAACCGGCATCAGATTCGCTCAGCGGTGATGCGAGAGGTCCTACATATTCGCGGCGCCTACCTCCCAGCGCCATAGCTGGCCACAGCGGCGCTGCACGTGTGAGATCTCTCGCGACTGCACATCATCGCTCTAGAGATGCGTCCAACACACTTCTCCTTGTTCGTACCGCGCGTCTGTCCTAAATGCCGACAGGTCGGCAGAGTCAATTTGCAACAAACGCTCAAAGGTCCGACCGTCATTCTGGAGTGGTGCTGCGCCGCGTGCGACGCGGAATGGCCCGTCATCCGCAAAGAAGTGGTACCAGCCAAAGCGGCTACACCTGAAAACGGGCCCGTTCGACGACAGCGACGGCGTCGGCCTTCCTGATCCGCCATTCCCCTGGAATTGGTAGGCCCGGCCCGAATCTACTTCCGGACGGTCCTGTCGGTCACGTCAGATACTCCGCAAAAATCCGGAACGGTGTGATGCCCGATCTGAACGTTAGAAATAGCAGCCGGACGGCGCGGTAGACGCAGCGCCGATAGAGCAAGAACAGCGCGGGGACAGACTGTCCGTGCGGCTGAACGTTGCGAGGTCGCTGATTTTTGTTGAGACGATCGCGCCTGACTTTTCGAGTTTTCCTTCCCAAGGTGTGAACTTCACGTAGGGGTATGTGCTGATAACGGGAACGCTCGCCGACTGAGGACTCTGGAAACAAGCGAAACCGGTGATGCGATCGTCGTCTTGATGAAGGGTCAGGTAGACGGTCCCCCTTGCAGGGCTGGTGCCTTGCCACAGCCCCTCTACGGACTCTGACGGTCCGAAAAGACCGCACGCGCAGCTGGCGGCCACAGCTACGGTCAGGAGACTGCCACGAACGCGACGATCGAGGTCACTCATTCGAGACATTGAGGGGTGAACAGCATCGGGCGATACTCTTGGAAATGTGTGGTGAGTTCTGATTGCCAGTAGCACTTGTATCGGTCTTCGTGAACGGTCCGTATAGCGGTCCGTCGTTCGGAGCCGCGGCTTTGCTGACCCTGCGCGTCTCAAACCGAAATGTTGTGATGTGTGACTTGTAGAGGCGCATGGTCTGTGAAGGCACCATTACCCAAATTGCCCGAAGGCGCGGGAGCAGAAGGCGGCGAAGATCGTTATTCCTGGCAGGTAGTATGGTTCTTGTGAAAGGCGCGGAAGCGGAAAAGACGCAGACGAAGAAGAGGCGGTAGTGGCACAGTCGCGACGAACGCGGATCGCCGCGCTGCGGCGCCATCTACCCGAGCTCAACGACACCATTGCGAGGATGCACGCAGAGGTGGAACGCGGAGGCATCCTAGCGCACGTGTACGAAACGGCACTCAGCGGCTTGATAGCGGATCGAGATCGAATGGTCCGGGAACTTGAGGAACTGACACAAGCGGAAAGCGGCCAGCCTGGTTTGTGAGAGGCATAATTGCCAACCGAAGGCGCGGAAGCGGGAGGCGGCGAAGAAGCTACCCGGATAATCGCGATGATCGTCACCGTCTTGGACTGGCTACGACGCTTACTCCCCCTTGGGTTGACGGCGTGGGTATTGGTCCTGTCGTGGCGGGAACACTGGTTGGCTGCCGTTCTACTGGGACCGTTCCTTTACGTGGTGCTTTCAGCAGCAATTGGCGCGCTCATGATCCCGCTGTATCAACTAACGACCAGGACAACCCTAACGGAGTCTAGGGATAGCCGACAATCACATGGGTTTGTGAAAGGCCGAATTACCCTCGCCAAGAAAGCGACCCGCATGACGGTGTTCGTCACTCCGCTGTGTTGGGCCCTCGTCCTTCTTCTTTCGGTAATCGAAGGAACCTTCAGGTTACGCACGATTTGGGATGCTGCGTTCGCGATGCTGCTGATAGCACCCCTTACCTGGGCGCTTTTTTTCGGAACTTTTTGGGCGTTCCGAGAATATACGCGTGGTTTGTGAAAGGCATCATTCAACCGAAGGCGCAGAAGCGAAACGCGCGAAAGGGAAACGTAAGTAGATGATGCTCCGCGCTCGCGCCAGCGTCTGTGTCGTGGCCGCCGCGCTCAGTGCCGCCTGCGGCGTCTCTGGGCCTACTGAGTCAATGACTGGAGCATGGGCGACGAGAGAAGACAAAGTCTCACCCACGCACCTGAATCTGCAACAAGACGGGGACACCATTACGGGAACCGCGTGTTACTACGCGACAGGATTCCTGCGGTTCAGATTGGCCCCGGCCGGTGGCACGTATCCGTACGTAACGTACGTAATCACTGACACGACGGTGTGTAACGGGCCGAACTGTGCAGAGATCATCGGACACAGTTGGAGCGGACGACTCGATACATCGGGAGAGATTGTGTCTACTCGCAACGACAGTCTGCGGTTCATGCGTGTAGCCAATACGCCCGCGCCTTGTCTTGCTCCACGATGAAGCCGTCATGGTTTGTGAAAGGCATCATTACCACAATGAAAAACGGCGAGGGCCGCACCTTCCCGTTCACGACCGCACTCGAGAAGCTGTTGAAAGACCAGCAGGCCGAGCACGACAAACTGAGGAAAGCGGGCCGCATCGTGGCGCTCGTGTTTCACCGCAACGGGAAGCGGATCAAGGATCTCCGCCGCGCCTGGGATGCGGCGTGCACGGCGGCCCGGGTGTCCCGGGCGCATCCTCCATGACTTCCGCCGCACCGCGGTCCGCAATCTCGAGCGGGCCGGTGTACCCCGCTCAGCCGCGACGTCGATGGTGGGGCACAATACGGAAGCGATCTACCGTCGCTATGCCATCGTGGACGCCGGTGCGCTCCGCGACGCCGCCACGAAGATCGATACCGCCGCGGGCACAATTCCGGGCACAACGACCAGCGAGCAGAACGACACGCCCGCCGCGCAATCCGCCTAACGCATCAAGTTCTTTAGGAATTTGGTGCCGGAGGTGGGAATCGAACCCACACGGACGGTAAAGTCCACCGGATTTTGAGTCCGGCGCGTCTGCCAGTTTCACCACTCCGGCCCGAGGTCAGCGATCCAATTCTATCAATGACTTGTGGCAGCAACTGCGAACGCGGCGTCCCCGCTTGTCTTGACCGCGTTTGTCCCCGCGGCTTGTCCCTACGGCAATCGGGCGCCACATACATGCCCTTCTTCTG
>DASRHX010000377.1:0-9157 GCA_035650295.1 Bryobacteraceae bacterium
AATCTCCACTTGGAGCGCCGCACGGTTCTGAAACCAGCCGGAAAAGGAGGCGATGAGCGCCGTAATCAGCGGCCCGAACGACAGCCGAATGATGAGAGCCAACTCTCACATTATCAATCAGGCCGGCATTTGCGAGAACCACAGTCATCAGCAGGGCTCCGTTTTCCACCCTGCCAGCCTGATCCTGTCAATAGGACATTTCTATCTGGCACCAATAGGACATTCTCATGTGGCGGCGACACATTTGAACTCGCCGTTGACACCCTTTGACTGCGCTGTTAAGCTTCCGGACCAGAAACCCCCAGTTCGTGTAACTCAAGCTACTTCTGTGAGGTGCAAAGTGAGTTTTTGTCGAACAAGCCTGCCGCTTTTCTTTCTCCTCGCCGCGGGTGGCCTGCATGCGCAGGAGTACCGCGGCCGAGTCCAGGGAACGGTCGCCGATCCCACGAACGCCTCCGTTCCCGGCGCGACCGTTACGCTTACCAATGTCGAAAAGGGTATCTCCACCGTACGGATAAGCGACGATGGCGGCCACTATCTTTTCGATCTCGTCGAACCCGGGCGCTACACCATTTCGGTCGACAGGACGGGATTTACGCGCTTCCTCCAGGAGAACATTCTCGTCCAGAATCGCGGTGATGTGACGGTCAGTTTGCAATTGAAGGTTGGCGGCGTGACGGAGGCAATCAATGTCGTCACGGAGTCGCCTGCCGCAGTTCAATTCAACACGAGCAGCATGGACCTCACCGTCGATAACACGATGGTGCGCAATTTGCCGGTGATTGGCCGCAATCCTTTCACGCTGACGCTCCTGGATCCCGCTGTCGTTAACCGATATACAACAGCGGAGAGGACTCCGTTCAAAATGTGGGCTTCGAGCCAGCTCGAAGTGGGCGGTCCGACGAGCCAGAAGAACGATACGCTACTCGACGGCATGCCGGTGCAGGCGGGCCCCAAGGGTACTTATGCACCTTCGATGGACGCGGTGACCGAAGTGAGCGTACAGCAAAACAGCGTGGACGCCGAGTACGGGCATAGCGCCGGCGGAGTCCTGAACGTAGCCATGAAATCGGGCACGAACTCGACACACGGCACCACCTACTATTTCGGACGGAACCCATCACTCAACGCGGCTTCGAACGCGATCACCCATGCGCCGAATCAGGTTCGGAATCATATCTTCGGGGGTGTCGTCGGGCATCCGATCATAAAGAACAAGCTCTTCCACTTCTTCTCATACGAAGAGTGGCATCAGCGGGAACCGCGCAGCCGCGTGATGACGCTGCCTACGGCGCTCGAAAAGGACGGGGATTTTTCGCGTTCGCTCAATGTCGATGGGGCGTTGCGTGTCATATACGACCCAAGGACAACACAGTTGGTGAATGGCGCGTACATTCGGACGCCCCTTGCCGGTAACGTCATTCCAAAGGCCCAGCAGGACCCGACGTCCATCAAGTTCGCGAAAGAGATATGGGCGCCGAACCGGCCGGGCGACGGTCTGGCTCTAGTGAATAATTTCCGCGCCGATTTCTACCGCGCGAACACATACCGGAACCTAAGCACTCGCGTGGACTATGCAGCAACCGAGAAGCTGCGCATGTTTGGCCGGTACAGCCGATTCCGCACGAAGTTAATCGATAAGGACTATACGCCGAGCGGAACGGTGATCTATGAAGACCTGAATAGCGGCACGATGAATGCGACCAACGCCGCGGGCGACGTGGTTTACACTCTGAACCCCAGCACTGTTCTGAACGTGCGCGGCAACTTCAGCACGATGGAGGATTCCTACGATGGCTCGAACCAGAAGATCGACCCTTCGCGGCTCAGCGATTTTTGGGCGAAAGACTGGTGGACACCGTATCTGAACCCGGCCTATCGGAAGTACTTCTTCCCGGGCGTGAATGTGGATGGGGCTGTGTATGGGAAGAGCAACTGGTTCCTGGAGAATCCCACCAATTATTACCTGTCGGCGAAGATCTCGCGACAATCCGGCAAGCACTTCCTGAAGACGGGGGGAGAGTGGCGTTTTCTGCGGCCGGTGGGGGGCGCGGCCCGCAGTACGCTGTTCAATTTCGGTAAGGGGCTGACCGCCAATTCCCCGAACGCTCCTAATACGCGAGCGAGCGGCGACGGCTACGCGACAATGTTGCTGGGCGGCATCGATGAGGATTCGAACGCACAGGTGACGCCCACCACGCGGCCTAACGTTCACTACTGGGGCTTCTTTGTGCAGGACGACATTAAGCTCACAAGCCGCCTGACGCTGAACCTGGGCCTGCGTTACGAGTATGAGATCGCGCCGTATGATCGGGGCGGAGAATACAGGCTCTCCCGGCCGTTCGATCTCGACAATCCGATTCCTGAGATGCAGACTACGCCGCCCGCAATTCCAGACGCCGCGCGCGCCCTGATGAACCAGCCTTATCAGTTCAACGGCGCCTGGCGCTTCACCGACGAAGATAATCCAGGGATGTGGAATCCGAAGGCAAATAACTTTCTGCCGCGCGCCGGTCTTGCCTTCCGGCTGGATTCACGCACGGCGATTCGCGCCGGGTACGCTCGTTACGTGACGCCAGCCAGCACGCAGGTGGCGATTATCGGCGAATTGCCGTACCCCGGTTTTTCGGGCCGCACGAACGCGGCGCCGGTAATTGAAGGCAAGCCGCAAACGTATTGGAGCGATCCATTCCCGGCTTCCAATCCGCTAATTCCGGTGCAAGGCAAGGCGCTGGGCCGCTACACGAACCTGGGTGGCGCCGTGACGACCGATATCGAGGCTTTCCGGCCGAATGTGAATGACCGATTGAATGTCAGCGTTCAGCGAGAGGTTGTGAGCAAGATCGTCGTGGACGTGACGTACTTCGCCAATATCGGCCACGATCTGCCATACACCAGGAACTTGAACATGATGGATCCGCAGCTGAGCTATACGCATAAGACCCTGCTAACTCAGCGAGTCGCCAATCCGTTCTATCGATACCTCACGCCGGACAAGTTTCCGGGCCAGCTCCGCAATCAGGCGCAAGCGACGCTGGCCGATCTTCTTAAGCCCCGTCCGCAGTATTCTTCAATCACGCGGACGAATACACCGGGAGTGAAGGAACGCTATCACTCCGTTCAGATCAAAGTGCAGCGGCCTTTCGCAAATGGTTTCAACTTCGTTCTGGCGTACAACTACAACCGCGAGCGCCAACAGGAGTTCTATAACGATCTGGAGGAGTTTGCCGGTGTGTTTCGCTACGAACCGGTTCAACGGCCCCGGCAGCGGATGACGGCCGCGAGCGTGTATGAGCTTCCATTTGGCAGGGGCCGGCGCTTTCTGGGGAATTCCCCCAAACTCGTGGATGCCATCGTTGGAGGATGGGCGGCAAGCGGCATATACACCTACAGCTCGGGTACACTGCTTCGCTTTGGCGCCTTGGATGTAATCGGAGATCCACACATCGACAATCGTTCGAAGTGGGGGCTGATCTTCAATCCCAACGCATTTCGGCAGCTTCCGGCATTCACCGTGAGGACGAACCCGAAGACGATTCCCGGCATTGTGGGACCGGGGTTCAAGAACCTGGACCTGACGTTTGGGAAATTCTTTGCCCTCACGGAACGTTTCCGGATTGAGTTGCGCATGGAGGGCTACAACATCAGTAACACCTTCAATGCCGCCGACCCGAGTACCACCTTCGGGAACGCCAACTTCGGGCGCGTGTCGCAGCAGGCTCCGGCGTATTACGGCCGTGAGTTTCAATACAATCTAAAATTACATTTTTAGATGACCCGTAAGATTCACCTATTCCTCATCGCCTCGTGTCTATTTGCTCAG
This sequence comes from Bryobacteraceae bacterium, assembly GCA_035650295.1. GTDB lineage: Bacteria > Acidobacteriota > Terriglobia > Bryobacterales > Bryobacteraceae > JAFLBB01. Next base: position 3,824 of record DASRHX010000377.1, read on the forward strand.
AATCGTAGTGCGGTACGCCCGACGGCGGTTCCCGGTCCGGCGACACCCTTACTCAATCTGCTCCGGCAAGAGATCAAGCCGGACCAATCGATGAAGGACGTACGGGCGATTTGGGAAACGGACCGATGGCAAACGTTTCCGAAGTTCGAGGAGACAGCCAAGAACGTCGCGGGCATCATGCGGCGCGCGGGGCTGGAAGATGTGGAGATTGTCAACGCGGCGGCGGATGGCGTAACTCAGTCCGGCTTCTGGACGACGCCCCTGGCATGGGATGTGAAAACCGGAACGCTGGAGATTGTTGAACCGGAGGTGCCGGCGGATCAACGAGTACTGGCTGACTTTCAGAAGAGTCCCGCTTCGCTTGCGATGTGGAGCGGGCCAACGCCCGCGGGTGGCGTTGTCACGGAAGTTGTACTGGCGCCACGGAACCTTCAGGGAGTCGACGCAAAAGGCAAGCTGGTTTTCGGTTTGGGTGGCGGCGCCAAGATGGCTGCGGTCCGAGCTGGCGCATTGGGTTTGATTAGCGACAACACGGAGAATCGCGATCTCCTCGACGAGCGCGGCTGGATCAATTCGTTCGGAGACAAGGGCTGGGCGTTCAACAAGGGCGACACGCCACTGGTGTGCTTTTCGATCACTCCGAGGAGCGGGCAGTTTCTGCGCGAGTTACTGAAGAAAGGACCGGTGAAAGTTCGTGCAAATGTAGACGCTCGCTTCTACGCGGGAGTTTATCCGTACGTTACGGGAGTAATCCGGGGGACCGACGGCGCGAACGCGGAGGAGGTGCTATCGCTCGGACACCTATTTGAGATCGGCGCGAACGACAATGCCACCGGTGTGGCGGCTATCATCGCGGCCGCTGAGAATCTGAACCGGCTGATTCAGGCCGGCAAGCTGCCGCGGCCCAAGCGCAACATTCGTGTACTGGCCATGGGCGAGTGCTATGGCACGATGCACTACCTCCAAAACAACAAGGAGCGAGTGAAGAGAACCATCGCCGCCATGTGTATTGACTCACCGGCGGGGCCGCAGAACATGGCGATGACCGAATACACGTGGATCATGAATCCGGACTCGGCCAAGTCCTATGTGGATGCGCTGACGCTGCGCCTCGCCGAAGAATACTTTCCATTTGTGGGCCGGCCGTGGCGATGGATGGCGCACCGCAGCACAACGGACAATTTCCTGGGCGATCCGTCGATCGGCATCCCGACTGTCATGCCTTACGGCGGCTATGGAGTGATGGCGCATCACAACAGCGCCGACACACCGGAAACGGTGGACCCGAAATCGATGCGGGACATGATCGTGATGAATGCGGCTTTCGCCTATTTCGTCGCGGCGGCCGGGCCGGCGGAAAAACGATGGATGGCCGAGTTGGCGTTGACGCACTCCTATCGCCAGATGGCGGCTACGACGGAGAAAATTCTGGATCAGATCTCATCCTCCAAGGACGCGGAGGGGTTGGGCCGGCTGCTGTACAACTCGCAGGCGCGCATTGATTACGCGTTGGAGCGCGAGACTGAGGCGGTGAAGTCGGCCTGGAACATTGAGGAGGCGATTCAGGAGCTGTCTTCCTACGCAAAATTGCAAAAGTCGCGGCTGCGGCGTTCGGTACGTGATCGGGCAACTTTGCTAGGGCTCGGAGCCGTGGAGCCGATCGCTCCGGCGGGCAATCCGGAGGCACGAAAAATTGTCGTGAAGCGGAAACGCATGGGGACGATTACGCTGGACGATCTGCCGCGAGAGAAGCGGGAGAACTTTCCCGCGGCATCGTTCTTCGGAGTACCGGTTGCTGCACTGTACTGGTGTGATGGCCAGCGGAACCTCGAGGAAGTGATTCGATTGACGGAATTCGAGATGGGTCCCCAGCAGTTTGACTTCGTCGGCTACTTCAAGTTCCTCGAGAAGAACGGCTATGTCGAGTTCGTTCGATAGCTATTCCAGTGTCGCTTCAATACGTTAGCGGCGTTCCGGAGATGGGGCGGCGTCGCTAACATGAGCCCGCACATGGTACTTGCGTTTTTCGAGAGCGCGCAGTTTACTCTCCGAGAGTCTTCGCGAAGAAAGGCGTGCATTTGAGCGAGCGCTGCGTGAGCAAGGCAACAATCGCCTCGTCCATCTTTCCAGCCGAATTTCGAGCTGTGTCCGGTCACCTTGGGGGCCGAGCCGCGGGCTTCTCGTAACTATCGACGATCTTCGGCCGCTGGCCTTCCGTCGAAATGCCCGCCGCAAGCATCAGTTTCGTAATCGCTTCAATCGTTGGCGTATCGGGACGCGGGAGACGGCTAACGTAGCCCTCGGCGATGAACAGCGGGGTCCCGCCGGCTTTGTTCGGATTCTTCCAGATCTGCGGATCCGCCCCTCGCTCCGCCAAAAGCTTCACCACAAGCGGGCTGATATTGTATGCGGCGCCGTGCATCGCTGTATCGCCGTTTTTATCCACGGTGTTGACGTCCGCGCCCAGATCGAGCAACAGCTTCACGGCTTCCATCGCTTCCCTTTCCTCGCCCGCCTCCTCTTGTGGTTCGTTCGTGCCCACACCGGCCGCCGCCAACAACGGCGTGGTGCCGTTGAAGTTTGGCAGAAGAGGATCGGCGCCCAGTTTCAGCAGCAGCCGCATCAGCGGCAAGTCGCCGCGATCGGCGGCAAAGAGTAAGGGCGTCGCCCCCTCGGTCCCGATGCTCGACCAGGATGGCTGCTTCGGAGCGCCCGTTGGCAATTGAAAATTGACCTTCGCTCCGCGCTTCACGATTTCACGCACGAAGTCCGCGCTCGACAGGCTGCCCGCCCCCTCCGGCGCAGCGGGTTCACTGCTGTCACTCGAGTCCGGCCTGCGCACCAGGGCAATCACGTGGAGCGGGGTGAATCCCGTGCGCACGTCGTTTGGATCGGCACCCGCGTCCACAAGCGCAATCGCAAGCTCGAAGTGGCCGTTCTGTACCGCCAGCATCAAGGGAGTTGTGCGCGGTGCTCTCGTCACTACCAGACGTCCGTCGCCTGTCCGGGCCGGACGCTGCATCATCGCATTCACATCGGCGCCGGCCGTGAGAAAGGCGCGCACGGTATCGAGGTGTCCCCCGCGCACTGCAAAATGAAACGCCTGAAATCCCGAGTCGAGCGTCACCTTCACGTCTGCACCCGCATCCATGAGCGCGCGGACCACGGCGGTGTGCCCTTCGGCAGCCGCCCACATCAGCGCCGTCTGGCCGAGCCGTTCGCGAACGTCGGACTTCGCGCCATGCCCTAGCAGAGCCTTCACCGACTCGACATTGCCGGACCGCGCCGCCAACATGAGCGCCGATTCGCCGCCTTTCAGCGTGGCATTCGCGTCGGCTCCGGCATTCAAAAGCAGCTTCACGATCGCCGCGTTGCTATTCGTACAGGCTTGCGCCAGCGGCGGCACGCCATAGCGGTTGACGGCGTTCACATTCGCGCCCGCACGCACCAGCAGTGTGGCTGTTTCGGCATCGTCGTGATAAGCGGCCCAGTGCAGCGCGGTGGTCCCATCCACTTGTGCGGCATTCACGTCCGCGCCGCTCCGGAGGAGGCCACCGACCGCGGCCGCATCACGTTTTTCCGCAGCGTCAGCCAGTGATGTGGACGCCGCCATTGCGACAGAGGCGGCGAGGCCTGCTCCCAGCAGGACGAGTCCACATATCTTTCGCCAGCGCATACGCGTCCTCTAACCAACGTCTATTCGGTCGAAGAGGTCCTCGACCTTCCCCGTGCTGTCCACGAACGAATCCAGATGAATGCCCACGCGCTCCAGCAGGGTGAGGTGGAGGTTGGCCAGGTTTGTTCCCTTTTCGTACCTGATGTGCCGGCCACTCTTCAGCCCCGTTGCGGCGCCACCCGCCACCACGATCGGAAGGTTCTCGTGATCGTGAAGGCTCGGATTCCCCATGCCGCTCCCGTACAGGTAGACCGAGTGATCTAGCAGGGAACCGTCGCCATCAGGCGTTGCCTTCATTTTCTGGAGGAAATCGGAAAAGAGCGAAACATGGTAGGTGTTGATCTTTGCGATCTGCGCGACCTTCACCGGATCGTTGCCGTGATGGCTTGTCGGATGGTGAGGGTCGCGCACGCCAATCTCCGGATACGTACGGTTGCTCTGTTCCCGCGTGAATTGGAACGCGATCACGCGTGTGAGGTCTGCCTGAAAGGCCAGAATCTGCAAGTCGAACATGAGCTTCGCGTGATCGGCGAAAGCCGCGGGAACACCCACAGGCCGTTCGAGATCGGGCGTCTTGTTGTCCGCCACCGCCTGTTCGGCGCGCTCAATCTCGCGTTCCACCTGACGCACGCTCTCAAGATAAAGATCAAGGCGTACGCGATCCGGCACTCCGACGCGCTGCTTGAATCTGGCGATCTCCTTGGTGAACGAATCGAGCAAGCTCGTCCGGCTGCGTAGCGCCGCCCGGCGTGCGTCCGCATTGCCGCCTTCACCGAACAGGCGCTCGAAGACGACGCGCGGATGGGCCTCCGACGGAAGCGGCGTCGTGGGTGACGACCAGGAGAGGCAATTCTGATAAACACACGAGTAGCCGTTGTTGCAGACACCGGCCAGCGGATTCAGATCCATGGCCAGTTGGAGCGAGGCCACTTGCGTCTCACGGCCCATCTCCTTGGCCGCGATCTGGTCCACCGTTGTGCCTGAAAAGTAATCGGAGCTCTCGGTGTGTTTGGCGCTCGCCGCACTCAGAAATGCCGAGTTGGATGTGTCATGAGTGCCAGGATAGGCGTTCGGCAAGCGCAGATTCGTAATGACGGTCACCTGATCCTTGACCGGCTTGAGCGGGCTCAGAATCGGAGAAAGCTCCTCAAGCTTTCCCTGCCCCGGAGGAGTCCACCGGTCCTGATCGCACCCCATCGGGATGAACACGAAGCCGATCCTGCGGACGGGCTTCGCGGGCGTCGCCGCCGAGGCCGTCCTGGCGGGAATCATCGCGTCGAGCAGGGGCAGGGCCAGTGCAGCCTGCGCGCTTCTCAGCATCGCCCGTCTGGGAATCGCCTTCTTCGTCAGAAACATCGCGTTTTCCTACCTGCCGCCTATTCTACCGGCAATGGAAGCCGATTCCGCGCGGCGCATCTGAAAAGGTGCACTCTTCACGATTCCAAGAATGAGCGACGAGAACCGGTATCCGTCCTTCTCCGCCCCACTCACAATCTTGCGAATGGCTGGCGCATCGTAATACTCGACGCCTCGTCCCAGCGCAAACGTCAGCAGGTTTTCCGTCAAGGTTGCCGTAAACAGTTCGGGACGGCGCAGCAGCGCGTCTTCCAGCCCATCTATCCCCTTGAACTCGCGGCCGCCCGGTACTGCCCCGGTGG
>DASRHX010000378.1:0-9633 GCA_035650295.1 Bryobacteraceae bacterium
ACATTGTGAAACCAGTTTGACAGAATCGTCGCAGAGAAAGTTCCACTATACGGCGCGCGCCAGCACCACCATACTGAGGGACTGTTCAGCCACCGGTCAGACTGCATGCTCAGCGGTGACAGTGATGACTCTTGTGGGTCAGGCGTCGCACCTGCGGTCGTGCCTGTGACTGTAAAGCTCGCGCCAGACACTATCTTGCTCCGATAGAAGCTGTCGTTGTCCGGCGGCGCCGCAAAATTCAAGACTGTCGGGCACGAAGTCGCGGACAAGCCTGCATTATCCGTCGCGACCGCGCGCACGATGTGCTCGCCATAGGGCGGATTGGGCCAGGCAAACGTGTATGGCGGGTCAGCGATTGTAGCGAGCAGCGTGTCGCCGGAGAAAAACTGGACGTGTTGAATGGTGCCGTCCACGTCCAGGGCAACAGGTGTGATGGTGAACGGTCCTGGATCGCCAGGGGCTCTGGGAACAGGCTGCCCATAAGAACCGAGCCGCACGACCGGCGGATGATTCGTGGGTGGCGGCGCTGACGGGACCAATTTGCGCAGAAGCAATTCGATAGGCTCAGTATCCCATTTTAGCGTGGTGGTGATGAGTGCGTTTGCTGACCCTCTCACCAAACCGTTCAGTGCAGAAAAGACGCAGTCATCAGCCGCAGCGAAGCGTACGAAGCGAGATTGAGCGCGGTTGAACTCCGCCAGGTAACTTCCATTCGGCAAGTCACCCATCACGTGCACGTTGCCCTGGCTGTCACTCACGACATTCCTGATCCAATAATTGGCGAACCCAGCCAATCGCCCTTGGGAGAAAACCTGACCGGTTTGCGGGTTTAGAACAGTGACCCAGGCATCGCGTTGCGGATTCGAAGGCGGTAGCGGCGGCTGAAAGGGCGCGTCACCAGGGCCGCGAACCTGCCGCGCCACGACGAACTGCGGGTTGTCATACCAGGCCAGCAACATGTTGCCGTCTGGAGAAAAGGACAGCGCCGTGACACCTTCGTAGCTTTCAGTGCCCCAGAAGCTTGAGTAGAGCAGGGAACCGTCATCGGCAAGCTTTGCGAAAAATACATCCGAATTGAACCCCTGTCCGTCGCCGACGCGTGGGAATGGCTGGGCCGCGTCTGGAGTCACCGGAAAATCCGGCGAACCCGTAGCGCCAACGACCCAGGTTGCGCCAGTGGCGTCGAGTGCGACACCCACAGCCTCTTCGCCCGACATGCCTCCTAGATAGGTTGAAAAGATGACGTTCGAGCCGTTTGCGCCCAGGCGAACCATTACTGCGTCCGTTGAGAGCGTGCTTGGGTTGAGGCCAAGGGCCTTTTGCACCGCGTTACTCGTCACTGGAAAGTGAGTTGACCTCGTAGATCCCGCGAGAATGGCCTCGCCATTGGGCGACACCGCCATGCCGCCGAAAACATCATCCCACCCGGTGCCGTAATACGTGGAGTAAACGAGCGACGCTCCGTCTGGCGCGAGCCGGCAGGCAAACCAGGACTGGCCGTTGCCCGGGGCGAGTTGCACCGCATTGCGCAGCGGGAAATTGGTGGAAAATGTCAGGCCTGCGATCACGACGTGGCCCGACGAATCCACCTGAATCGCCTGGCCAATATCATCGCTCCCGCCCCCGATGACCGTGTTGTAGATGATCTGCCCGGCCGGACTGACTTTGGTGACGACCAGGTCCCCCGCGCCACCGACGCCGATACGTTGCGCTCCCGAGGGCGCCGTCTCCGCACGTCCCAGAACGTACACGTTTCCGTTCGCATCGACAGTCACGGCCGTGGGAGACTCCATCAACGGCGCAAGATCCGTGGAAGCAACGGTTAAGTATCCTGCTTGCTCTAGCGATGCGGCGACCAGACTGAAGCGCGGCAGCGCAACCAACAGAGCCACACAAAGGGCAGATCTCCGGGAAAGCACGCTTAATGATGTAAGCTGGGGCTGAAACAGCAAGCAAAAAGGGGAACCGCTACTCCGCGATCTCGTTCAGCTCGCCGTGGCGAACGCGGAGCTGGACGACTTGCTGGCGGACGGCTTTGACCTGGAAATCATTCAGGCGCCAGTAGTAAATCCCGATGTGCTCGTCGCCAAAGGCGAAGCGATAGAGCTGGGTCTCGGGCTCGTCGCGGCGCGGCGGGGAGGGGGAGTCCGGGAAATCGCTATTGGCGTCCAGGGCGTGCAATTCCTCAAATTGCTCGACCCATCGGATGACACCGTGAAACGGACCTCCGAGGAATACAGCCAGCTTCATGTTACCTGTACGACTAACATTATTATGCGCCTGACGTTCCAAAACTCAAACTTGGTATCGGCAGGTTTCCCCCGCATCTGAACCACAAATTCACCCACGGGAATAAGGGTTTGCTGAGCTTTGGGCACTGAGGTATGTATTAGGTCCACTGGCGATGGAAGGGTGGCTGAGCGGTTGAAGGCACCTGACTCGAAATCAGGCGTAGGGGTAACCCTACCGGGGGTTCAAATCCCTCCCCTTCCGCCAGCGGGCCTAGCGATAGTTTCCTCAGGCCGCGGAGGGAGCCGGCGGAGGCAATCCTCCGCCGACTCGTTTGGCGTCAGGGCGCCTGGAATTGTGTGAGCTTCTGTCCTAAACGGTACTTCGTGGCGAAGAACCAATCATTTTGGAAGTTGATCCATTTGGCGGTGCCGTTGCCCCAATTGGCGCGCAAGAAAGACCTCATCCCGATAAATGATCCCGGCGCGACCTCGTAGCGTTCTTCTTTATATGCATAAGCCAGGATGTAATGGCTCAGGAAACCAATGCCCATAATGCTGGGCCAACCCTTCTGGATGGATTCGCGGGCCAGCTTGTTGTGGTCGTTGATCCCGTTGTAACTCACCCAGGTGTAGGATACAACATAGCCGTAATTCAAAACCTCCTTGCCGATGTATGGCAGGTACACCGCATTATACGGCACGCACAAGGAGCCGAAGTAGTCGGAGCCGTTAACCATTTTATCGGGTGGCGTGCCGCAGTTACCCGAGATGCTGTCGCAATACAAGGGATCAACCCAATTGTAGCGGAAATTCCGCATCATCGATCGAACGGAAGAATCGACGTCGTTCTTAGGCGCATCGGGCAAACCCAGTTGGAAGCCTGCGATGCCGCTACCGTGGTTTTTTGGTTTAAAGGCCACCGACACTCCCTGGTGGTCCCACCAACCCATCAGCATGGTCCAGGCTACCGGCCCGCAGCCCACGTAGTTGCCCGCGCCGCCGCCGCCAAAATCCGTTGATTGGAATTGGGAGTACCAGCATTGGTTCTCCCATGTTCCGGCCAGATCGAGCCTGGTTTGTTTCCAGGATGGGACAAACACTTGAGCGATGCCTTGGGGAGACGGGCCAGTCTTGGAGGGATCGCCAACGCTGGGATCGCCAACCAGTAAGGCGAAGAATTCCTCCGCACCGGCAAATTGCACTTGCAACACGCCGCCACCGGCACTCAAGCCTTCGACGCGCAAACCGTCGTGCCCAAGCGGGCTGACGCGCGCAACCGTTTCGTTGTCTGGAGTGTGCAGCTTCGCTCCAAGCACTTCGCGTCCTGCAAAAAGCGTGACCGGATCGCCCACGGCGACATTCAAGTGTGGAAACGTCGCGCCCTGGGTCAAAAGCCATTCGATCCGGGCCGCTTCACGCTTGCGCGCCCGAGCGCTCACGTAGAAGTCATTGGTATTGTAATCGTCCTTCATCTCCTGATAGGAGGCGTACGACCCCAAAGGACTCTCCAACGGCAGCGCCGGCGTACGGTTTGACTCACCCGTTTCCGAATCGTAGATGGCTGAACCGACGAAATCCGCGAACTGCATGAGTTCCGGGTCCGGTTTCGGGAGCAAGCTGCCCAGCATCGCGGCAGTCCTGCCGCCGGGTGTTTCACCAATAAGCAGGCCCGCGCCGAACATCATGGGCTTGATCTGGCCAGTGCCCGCCTGCTCGCGCAGCAACTCCATGGGCGTGCGGCCTTCAGTGCTCCATCCCACAATCGGAAAATCGTTCTCCGTGAGCGATACTTGGATGAAGCCGCGATCCCTGCGAACTGGCACCGGACTCAATCCGCTAGGATCTCCGACGCTGGGGTCACCGACGGTGGGGTCGCCCACGTTCGCGATCACCTTGAATTCGATGTAAGCTGGTGTACGCCCGCCGTCCACGGCGGGGTCGTACATCGGCGTGGCGACGTCCGCCAGGCGCACCGAACCCCACTCACTTTCAGATTGTCCTTCTTCCCCGAGCCGCGACGAATGCGCGGCCAGAAAATCCTGCGCGATCTTCAAGGTTGCGGGCGGGACGTTGATAAGCGGCAGGCCAAGGGAGAATCCGAGTTTGCTCGAAGGCGTGATCTCCAAACGCCAGAAGCCTTGGTTGAACTCCGCGGGAACCAGCAGCTTGCCGTCGCCGGTCACCGCCGCGACTCGTCCCGCTGTCCATGGCCCTGTGACCTGAGAGGCTTGTTCGATTGAGATCGGCATATAATCGACTACCGCGGCCCTGGCGCTTTCAGGCAATAGAGCGAGTGCGCCACTGAGGAAAAGGATGTTAACTATTTTCATATGGTTCATTTCTTAATTTGAATTTGTGTGATTTTGATGGTTCCACGCACATCTGGCGCGGGATGACTCGCCTCCGCTTTCCAGGCGTCACACGACGACTGGGGGAGATACAATCGCCACACAGAAAACGATTCGCCTCCGGCCACATTGGCCAAACGGAATGGACCGTACCCGCTCGCGGGCACGACGCCGCGCGGACTCGCCGCGCGGCACGGCCACTGCGGGCGAGCCATCGCGCGCCAGTCTGCAACCGTGTTGATGTCTGGTGTCATCGCCGGGTGCTTTACCCTTTTTCTGAGGGGTGTGAAAATAGATCGGAAGACCTAGGGCTCGGATTGAGAGCAAACGAACTCAAGCAAAGGTGCGAAGCGGAAGAGATTTGCCCTGCGGACCAAATGTGAATAGGTCTAAAGGCCTATCCAGGCAATGAAATATGGATAATTAATAACCCATAAAAACAGAACGGTGGCGCATTCGGTTCATCGAAGCGCCACCGCCGCCGGGGATCGGCTGTATGAGAGAGTCTGGGCTTGTCAGTTGCGCTTCACCAGAAGCTCGCCGGTGTTAACGCTCTCGAAGAAGGTAACCCGCAGCCGGTACGTCCCCGCTTTCTCGGCAGCCCAATCGAATGCGGCGAAATAGGCATTCGCGTCGTCACTGCCGAGGACTGGCGAACCGTCGGGAGCGAACAACACGAGGATGGTGTCCCAGTAATCTTTGCTGCTGGTCGCGATCGAGATCGTGTCTCCAACAATCGCCTGGATGGGGATCTCATAAGTCCGCCCCGCCACCAGGTCCAACGTGAACGAGTTGCCCGGGGCGAGCGGGGCCTTGGGGAGAAGCTCCGTCGTCACCAACTCGATGTGTCTGTTGATATGTGTTGCCGCCGCCAACAGGTCACCGGACGCATTGTATCCGGCGGCGATAATGGCGTGGATCCGCGGCGTGTCGAGACACCACTCCAGCGCACGCGTCGCCTCGGCAAACGCTCGTCCCAAATCCGGTTCGCTGCCGTAAGTGTATGCGTCAGCAACAATATAGCGCACGTCGGGACTGCGTGGCGCAAGCGCGATAGCGCGTTCGAGATCCATCGCGCCATCGGCCCGGCTTGCTCCTTGCAGGACGCGGCTGGACCCGCGGAACAGATTGCCATAAACGTCGTTTGGTCGAAGTTCGAGCAGCCTGTTAATGACATGGATTGTGCCTGGATAGTCGAATAAGCACCAGCGCGTGAAACTCGCGCCTGTAAGCGCGGGGACGTCTCCCGGCGCGCTCGCCAACCGGTTCGCGTAGCTTGCGAGCATCGTGCTTTCAGCATCCGGCTGCACGGGCAAGACGAACGCAACGATGCGGGCGTATTCGCGGAATGCTTCCGAGTATTGACCAAGCAGCAGCTCCGCTTCCATGCGGCCGCGGTAACCTTCGACTTCGGTAGGCTGCGCCTCGATGACGCACGTGAACTCACGGATCGCATCTCTATAGCGGCCCTCGTCGATGAATCGTTGGCCTTGCTGCACGGTGCACAGGTCCGCTTTACGGTCGGCCTGTTCCGCTTCGGGAGCGGCGCTGACACTGACGGTCAGGAGCGCCAGCAGCAGTGAGTGGTAGAACGTAATTAACAGTGATTTTGTTTTCATTGTAGATAAGAATGAATTCATGTTGTGGTTCCGTTGATTATTTATGGGGCCCGCAGGCGAAAGAACTGGGCGGTCTTGACAGCCCGCAGAAGCCACGTCCACGACACGTCGTCCATCTTGGTTGCGGGGCCGAGGTTCTCCCAGTGGGGGGCGGACAGTTCATCGCTGGCTTCCAGTTCCCACGCGTGGAACTCGGCCGGCAGGAACTCTGCCGGCAGGAATTCGGCCGGCACAAATTCCGCGGGCAGGACGATCGCGATCTGGCCGTTCCCGGCGCGCTCGATGCTGACGCGTGGTTCGCCTTCGTAAACGGCCACGGGGAATCGGCAGCGGGCGGAGTAACCCAGATCGTCGACTGCCTGGCAACTTACGAACGTGACGCCGGGCGAAAAGGGACTGCCCGATGGCGGGATGCACGTCACGCGCACGTCCCTGCCGCACGTGGTTTCAGCCTTGACGTCGAAACGAACGGGAATGTCTTCGCCCTTCGCGGACCAGCGAACCATCTTCGCGGGAGCCTCGACCGACACGCACGTGGTCAACGGAGCTGCCGGCGCCGGTCGCGATGGGAGCGGGTCGTAGAACGTGATCGGAATATTTTCCCACGCTTGCAGCCGAGTGACACAGAATTTGTATGGCGCGTGATGCAGGCCGATGGGCGGAAGAAAGGGCATGAACCAGGCCGTCTCTACATTCGCGAACGGCTCGCTATCAGCCACTACGTCAACACCGTTGTCGAACATGAGAGCAAAGTTTGCGAAGTTGTCCGCCACGAACAGCCAGAGGGATTCCGGCCCGCCCTGGACGACGAGCACTTCGTTTGACTGCACCGCGTCAGCGAAGAAATCGCCGAACAATGCGACTTGGGTGTACAAATAGCTGTCCGAATAGTTGGCGCGGAAGCGGGTCACGAGCGGATTGACGCTTACGATTTCACACCGGAGGCGACCGATCACGGCCGTTGATGGTGGTGTGGTGCCAACCTCACCGGTTGCCTCGATGTCAAACGCCGCACCTGGCATGAGGTTCTGCCCCCCGAACAAGTCCGCAAGCGAGAGCGCGATATGTTTCGTGGAGTTCCACTTCTCGGGCGAGATGGTTGGCTCATAGCAGGTCTTCGAGAGTCCGTTTTCAGCGGCTGGGACAACTGAGACGTCGTCACCGATGGAAAAAATCGCCCCGCTGGTCTCAAAAAGCCCACCGAACTTGCGAACTTTGATCGCGCGCACGTCAAGTTCCTGACCCTGAATGTTCAACACGAGGTCCGGATCAAAGCGCACATCGCCACCACCGCCCACGGTCATGGGGACGTTGAAGATCAGGCGAACGAAGTCGCCCATCACCGGCGATTCTTCACCGGAGACATGCTTCGCAAAGGCAAACCAGATCGGAACCTCCTCCTGAAGCTCCATAAAAAAGTCTCCGATTCCGAAGCCCATGGAGAGTACGCACGCGTCATGCGGCAATACTACTCCGCTCGCATCAATTGGGCCGCTGCCTTCCTCATGAAAATAGCGGCTCACCATCTGCCCGTCGCGCCAGACTTCGATCGCGCGCCCGCCGCTGATGTTCGTCGGCTGAGTTAACAGCACGTCGATGTAGTCAGGCACGATGTCATACATAAAGCGGACCGTGCAGAGCAGATCACCGGCGGGCTTCCACTCGATTTTCATCGGCTGCAGGGAACTCGCCGTCGTCGTGCACTCCGAGATGGGCGGATTCGTCGCGCCCGGCCAATCGTCACCCAATTCGATAACAACCCCTTCGGCCTTGCCGAGATTCAGGTCCACATCGAACGGAAGCTCGCCATCGGAAGAGAACTCAATGCTGTCGTCGGGGCCCGGTATGGACTCGCCCTGTTTGAGCATGTAAGGAACGCCGCCCGCAGCGCCACTCGCCTGGCAAGTGGTGACCTTCAATTCAAACCAATCCACCACCGTGTCTTCGCCGATGGAAATGTCGAGCCGATGCGTTTGATCAATGCCGAGCAGCGGCAGGAGGGCTACGGGGCTGCCTGGCATCGCGTTCAGATCGAAGGTGATATGAGTACTGCCGTTAGTCGTCCAGACACCTCCCATTAGGGGCAAGGACTTGATCGGCGACGACCATGCCCACTGCACGCCCGCGACGCAGTTTGTGAGACCAATGCGCAGTACATCATTCGAGGAGGTGTTCCCCTTTGGCTTCATGTGGAGTCGCAGCGTCGCGGACTGGATCCCGCCGGGCAGGTTTTCAAAACTATGTCCCAGCCATCGGCCCGCGAAGTTCTGATCGAACTCCGAGATTGTCGGTATGCCGGTCATCGCCGTCACTAGACAGGCGCTCTTGCTGGTCGGATCAGCGGGCAATGCGTAATTGTCCTTCGAGCCGGCGATGTAAGTCAGCGTCGGCGGCGCAGACATCACATTTACGCCGAAGGAACATTGATTGGTGTTGCCGGCTGCGTCGCTGGCGATGCACGTCACAATGGTGCTGCCGTTCGGGAAAAAGCTTCCGCTGGGCGGCGCGCAAATGGCCGCGACGGTCCCGTCACAGGTGTCGGTGGCTTCTACGTTGAAGAAGACGTTGGTGCCCTCCGGTGCGCAGTGCGCCAGCACCTGACCAGGGCACTTGATCTGCGGTGCGATGCCATCGACGACGTACACGGTCATGGTGCAAGTCGCATCCAGGTGATTGCCTTCGCCCACAAAAACCGTGATCGTATGATCACCGATCGGCAACAGCGTGCCCGCTGGTGGGAATTGCGCAAAGGCGAGTTGGTTTGACGGCGTGCACCTCTCGATCACCGTCACCGGTATGAGCGGCAGCACGGCTTTGCAAGTAGCGTCGGCCGTAAGCTGCATATCCCGCGAACAGGTGATGGACGGCGGCGCGTTCGTGACGATGACGAAGAACGTGCAGCGGGCCGTTCGGCCGAAGTCGTCCGTCGCGACGCATCCGACGGAGTTCGTGCCGATAGGAAACACGCTTCCTGACGGCGGTATGCAAACGACGTTCACCGGCGCGTCGCAACCCGCGCTCGCCACTGGGTTGAACCCGACAATTGCGCCATTCGGGCCCAGGCATTCGGCGACAATGTCTTCAGGACACTCTATTACCGGCGGCGCGTTGGTGACGATAACGCGAAACACGCATCGATCGATGTCGTTGCGTTCGTCAGTCACCGCGCAGGAGACCGAGTTGGTGCCAATCGGAAACACGGTCCCGGACGGCGGAATGCACGCCACGGTAATTTCCGTGCCGCAAGTCGATTTTGCGTCCGGCGAGAAATTGACGGCTGCGCCGCCTGGGCCCGTGCAGCCGGTGACGATATCCGCCGGGCAAGTGATTTTCACACACGCGGCGCGCAGGCCGAGCGCGGAGACGAGAAGCGCGAACAGAGTTAAGATATTTCTTTTCATGATAGTGGTGAGGTTTTGGCGTGGGATGACTCGC
>DASRHX010000379.1:0-3509 GCA_035650295.1 Bryobacteraceae bacterium
GATTAGTTTTCTCTCCGGACGGGTGAAGAGAGTTTTTCTTTTACCTTTTCTTGCGCTCGCCACTTGAGCCTTCTTTTTTCTATGAGCCTCCAGGCGGGGCTTCGCGACCCGGCCCACGGCGTCCACTCGAATCGCGCTGATCTCGATGCCCGCCTTGGTATAGCCGGCGCCTACACCGTAAAGCTCTTCGTACTTTTTTTCGAAGATCTGCCGCAGTTCCTCGATTCTCGCGGTGGAGAAGCGGTTCCAAGTCACCGGCAATTCGACTCCCGCTGTCTGGCGGCGGTAGCGCATGGTGAAGAAGCGGCGGAAATCGACCTCTCCTGGCTTAAACCCCTCTTCCACCATGATCTGTTTCATCTCCGATTCGATGGAGTCGAGCCTCTGATTGATGACCGCGGGTTCTGCCGGCAGGATGTATTGACAGGTCATCAGCCGGGTGCGAATGACATCGGCCGACGCGGCGCCGAAGGCGGAGAAGACGGGAGACGTTGAGAAGATGTAAATTTTCTTGATGCCGAGGTCCGCGGCGAAGCCTGCTGCGTGCACCGGGCCGGCGCCGCCGAAGGCGTAGATCACAAACTCCTCGGGCAGGTAGCCGGTGCGCACCACCTGACGGCGGATCAGATCCGCCATCTTGCTGTTAACGATGTCGTAGATTCCCGCGGCGGCCTCGTGAACCTTTAGCTTTAGTGGCCGTGCTATCTCCTCTTGCATGGCTTTCAGCGCTTTATCTTTGTTCAGGGTTCTTCTTCCGCCGAGAAAATAGTTGGGGTCGATGATGCCGAGAACAAGATCAGCGTCGGTGACCGTAACCTCCCGCCCGCCGCTGTCGTAGCATACCGGTCCCGGGCTGGCGCCTGCGCTCTTCGGGCCGACCAACAACCTGCCGGTGTCCGGATCGACGCGGGCGATGGTTCCTCCGCCTGCGCCGATCGACTCGATGTCGATGATCGGCTGGAGCGTGCGGAAGCGCTCGACGATCGGCTCCGGGGCGTATCTCCAGTAGCCCTCGGTGATGAGCCCAACGTCGAAGCTCGTGCCGCCCATGTCGGTGGTGAAGACATTCTTGTGCTTGAGGAGCTTCGCTACATAGGCGGATGCGATCATGCCGCCAGCCGGGCCGGATTGAAGGTTGGCAATGGCGGAGACCTGCTCGCGATGGGCGACGCCGCCGTTCCCCTGCATGATCAAGAGCGGGGCCTTCAACCCTCCGCTTCTCAATTTGCTCTCCAGCCCCTTGAGATAGCGCTCCACCGTCGGGCCGAGAAAACTGTTGATGATGGCCGTGTTGGCGCGGGCGTATTCGCCGGCGACTTGGGAAATGGCGCTGCCGAAGGACCAGAAGACCTTGCGCGAGGGATCGGCCTCCAGCGCCAGGCTGCGGATCTCTTCCTCATGCTTCGGATTGGCCCAGGCGTGAAGAAGACTGACCGCAATCGCTTCGATTTTTTCTTCTTTGATGAGCCGCCGGATCGCGTCCATCACATCTCCGCGGTTGAGCGGAACGACCTCCTGGCCGAGGTAATCTATTCGCTCGCGCACACCGATGATGCTCTCTCGCGGTACCAGAGGCTCTGGTTTAGTTACCCAGGTGACATGGCGAATCTCTTCCTCCGGGAGACCATCGACTCGGCCGATGGCGCGCATGATCTCCGTCGTGTCTTCGAATCCTCTTGTGGTGATGAAGCCCACTTTCACTCCACTGCGCGTGATCAGCGCGTTGGTCGCCACCGTGCTGCCGTGTTTGAAAAGCGTGGTGCGGCCGAGAAGTTCATTAGTCTCCACGCCGGCACTGCGCGCCGCTTCATCGACCGCGTCCATGACACCGCGGGAAAAATCGTCGGGCGTGGTGGAAGCCTTCGCCGTCCACACTTCTCCGTCGTTACTCAAGACGACGACGTCGGTAAATGTTCCGCCGGTATCTACGCCGATAATGTACTGTTTCTTCGCTGCCATGAAGTTCCTTCCAGGAAAAGATCTTCAAATTGAAATATGGGAGGGGCGGTAGGATGTCAAGGCTGGGTCCAGGTTACCGTGAAGGCATTAAGCAGCGACGTAATCTTGATTGAGAGGACGCGAAATCATAGCCGTTCAAGCCTTAGGAAGAAAAAACTTGCATGTGTAAATCCTGACAAACGCTGCGGACTCGGACGATTCTATCTTATCGCGAGTGGGATGATCGGTCCGTCGTCTTTCTTCACGCCCAGGCGGATTGGACGGGGAGGGCCTTTCTTCGGAATCGTGACTTCGACCCAGAGTTCCTCGCCCTCGTGACGACGCGAGGGATCCGGGATGTGCTCAGTAATGAAGAACGCCACGGGTTCGACGACCACCGCTAACTTTTCGCCGCGCCGCTCGATGAACCGCAAATGCAGATCGGAAGGATCGTAATCGGGCTGCGGCGCATTCGCTTCGGCCACCAGCCGGTTACCTTCGACGCGCAGGTTGATTGATTGCGGCGGCTGCGAGACCGATCCCGGTTTGGTTTCGCGAACCCCGCGTGGCTCTACGACAAGTTGTAGGCTGACATAGCGACCTCGGATCGGCAGGTTGGGGTCATACGGGGCGGCGAGCGTCCACACGCGGGGACGGGTGGCGCGATCGTAGAGTAGTTTAGCGCCCAGCGCCGCTACCAAGCCCACGTGCACCGCGGCGAGCACCAAGCCCTTGATCAATGGTGTCATGAGTTATGTTTCTCCAACCGGGCGACCAGTTGGCGGCGCGTTCTCTCCAAAAGCCATCCGCCCAGGAGAAACAGCAGGCCCAACCCGATCAGGCTTGCCGAGCGGCCGAGTTTGTCCATTACAGTGGAGAAGTAGAAGAAAAGAACAGTCAGGGCGAATCCTGCCACACCCAGGTTGATCCGCTCCTTGCGTGCTTCCTTCAAACCCCAGGCGATCAGTCCGATGGAACCCAGGGCGCACATTCCGTAGGGTCCCAGCTCGCGCCAGGCATGTAGCAACAAACTTTCGTTCGGTTGAGACGAAAGGCTTGTTGTACCCAGCGCCACGACCCAAAGGGCCGCGATGAGATTCATCCATGAAGCGTCGCGCCTCAGCACCCAAGCCAGCGCCAGCGGTAGCGACAGTGTAGCTATCCAGCCTAACTCTCGCGCAATGCCCGACGGCGAAAACTGACGCCAATCGCCGTGTGCCCCAGAGACAATCACGAACAACACAGAGGGAATCAACGCCAGCGCGCCAATCCACGCCAATGCCTTTCGTACCGGCGTTTCCCTCTCCGGCAGGAGCGCGGTCAGGTAGCTGATGGCCAATAGCAGTAGACCCTCGGCCAAAATCTTGTCTTTCCCGATCCAACTGCCCGTGGCGACCAGCCATTCGCCGCTGAGCCACATGGGGGTGAGCAAAGCCGCGAGCGCAGCTTGTGGCCAGTTACGCAACAGCGCATAGGCCACCCAGGCGCCCAGCGCCCATAGCATGAGGCCTCCAGGCCAGTGCTCCTGGAGATTGAAAATTTGCCCCGCAAGGAAAATCCCCGCGCCCAAC
>DASRHX010000380.1:0-3805 GCA_035650295.1 Bryobacteraceae bacterium
CGACAATGAGTTTCTATCAGGCGGTGGCAGAGCGCGGTCCTTCGTACTGCCAGGGTCCCAACAAACTTGTTCAATGTAGCGGCGAGCTTGCCAATCTCCCGCGGGCCGACGGGATCATCTTCAGAGATGCGCATCCAGGGAATCCGGTGAACGGCATTAGGAGTCTGAACCCCGCAATCATCAACGACGGGCAACCGGGTCAAAAGAATCCTGAGTTGGATCCGTTCAACCCCGAGAACGGCTACAACCCCAAGGGAGCATCGAAATATTCCGAGGCATTCAAGAAAAAATACTTCAAGGCGCAAGCCGACCGGATGAACAAACTGATCGACGACGCGTTGCGCAAGGTAGCGCTGATGAAGGAAGGCAAATACCATTATCCCGATGACGATGTCTTTGTTGTTGTCGGAGGGGGCGGAGCGCGACTCATGGAGCTCGATTTGAGTATTCACCACGGCACGATAAAGCCGCAGAAATTGCTGAAGAACGACGGCGGCATCGTAACCGAGGTCGTGCACAGCGTTCGGCGCGCCAATCCAGCGCTCGCGAAAGAAAGCTCGACTTTCGAGAATGGGGCGCGGTTATTGACGGTACGATCTTTTCTCAGCGCCAATGCGACAAGAGCCACGGATTCCATGGACGGAATCGATGATTGCTCCACCAACAACTCGACGCCATGCGCCCTGCGCAATATTTCTGTTCCGGTGCTCATTGCCGCCATGGGGGCGCACTATTTTATACGGGACAACGAGATCCATTACGAAGTAGCCGCCAGCTCGGACAAAGATTTTATCGTGATAGAAGGCGCAACGCACGGAATCACGCCGTGCGTCCGGTGCGAACAATCGCCGGGGCAGTATTCGAACAGCGTGAAGAACTTTTTCGATTACGTGGCGAAATGGGTTAACGCCCGGTTTTGATAGCATGGGGGAAATCCAGGGCCGTGCGACGAGTGGAAAGTTTATCGGAGGGCGAAAATGGCCAGCTGAAGGGTCAGACATCACAACAATCACTACACTCTCATGTGCCAGCAATTACGATTCTGCTATTCGGCTTGATATTCCGGGCGTCTATTCGATCCTCACGTTCGGATTAATAACGCTCGTTCTGCGGAATCCCTGCCGAAGAGAAACATTGGCATGGGGCCATGCGCAATTCCGAATTCTCACATGTGGAAGAATAAGCAGAGCTCTCACTTTGGTGCTTGCCGATCGATCCCAATTCCAGTTGCGCGTTTTAAGGTTGGTCGCCAAAGTCACGGCCGGGCATCGAGCGCGGCCTTTACACGCGCGCGCGTGAACGGGACTTGACGGATTCGCGCACCGGTAGCGTCGAAAACTGCGTTCGCAATAGCTGCCGCTGTAACCGTGGTCGTTGTCTCTCCCGCGCCCATGGTGTGCCCGTCAGACCGGTTGATGAGGACGGTCTCAATTTTTGGAACATGGGTACCCAGAAACAACGGTGGATAGGTTGACCAGTCGGTTGAAGTCACCTTTTGATCATCCCACGTCACCTCCTCCAGGAAAGTTCGGCTCACCCCATGCAGGGCGCCTCCCTCAAGCTGACTCCTCAACCCGTCGGGATTTGAAATCGGTCCGGAGTCGTTGGCGATGACGAGCCGGGTTACGGTTATCTCGCCGGTGTCTTGATTGACTTCGACTTCGGCCACCATCGCGCAGTAACCGTTGTCGCCCTCATAGAACACACACGAAACGCCTCGCCCCGCAGCTGCGCCAGTCCGGCGAATGCCGGCCCGAGGTGACGGTCGGGTCTGCCAGTTTGCTGCCTTCGCTGCGGATCTCACGACTTCAGTCAAACGAGGATCCTGCAGATGGCGCAGGCGATAGTCGACTGGATCGGCCTTCACCGATGCGGCGATCTCGTCCATGAACGACTCATGGGCAAAGGTATTCTGCAGCCGCGCCGGCGAGCGCAAAGGGCCCGTCCAAAACGGCGATTTGACGTTGTGAGTGAGAACACGTTGGCTGGCCACGGCGCCTGTCCCTTCGCACTGCCCGCCCACGCAGCCTGTGACATACGAAGGAACTGCATTGCTGCTGTTCGAAAATTCTTTCGGCTCCGGTGCCGGCGTCCTTGGCGCGAATGCAGCAGGCTGAAAGCCGGCCAGAAGGCCGGTGATAACGTTTCCCGGATTGTTTGGTCCAGGGCGGCCGCCTAACGTCGGCGACCACGATTCATGATCCCAACTGACGATTGTGCCTGCGGCATCCAGGCCTGCACGTTGATCGATGACATAGGCAAAGCCGTAATTCTCCCAGGCCATCTCGTCCTTGCGCGTGAGCTGCACCCGGACCGGTTTGCCCACCGCCTGGGACAAAAGCGCTGCGTCGTAAGAAACCGTGTCCGAGCCGTTGATACCGTAGCAACCGGAACCCATTCTGAAAATCACGCGCACATTCTCGGGCTTCAGGCCGAGGACCATCGCCACGCTGCTTTTCAGCGGATAAACCGCCTGTGTCGCCGACCAGATCGTCGCTTTAGCGTCCTTTATGTCGGCAACTGCGCACGAGCTGCCCACTGATCCATGCATCTGGTAAGGATAGAAGTACGTGGCTTTCACAACTCTCACCGCGCCGGCGAGCTTTTCGTCCACATCCTTCGAGTTGACGAGAAGTGTGTCGCGCGTCGGCTTCTGACTTCGCAGGTATTCGTAGAAGTCTCGTTGCGGCGGGAGCCCGCTCCCCGGTGTCCAAGTTACCTTCAATTTATTGGCCGCATGAAGGGCCTGCCACGGCTTCGCCGCGACCACCCCGACGAAATTGTTCTTGACGACTACCTTCACAACACCCGCAACGTCCCCAACGGACGCCTCCTCAACGCCGACCAGCGTTGCCCCGACGGTTGGGGGCCTCACAACCTGGCCGTGCAGCATACCAGGCACGCGCACGTTGTGGACGAACTCGAACTGACCGGCGACCATTGCCGGGATCTCCTCACGCGGCACCGACTTTCCAAGGATCGTCCATTCACTTGGATGCTTTCGCTTCGCGCCCGGATTGAGCGGAACGCCGAATGTTCGACCACCGATAAGTTCGGCGTAGCTGACGCTCTTGGAGGAACCTGTTTTCGCGCGGATCACACCGTCTTTCACAGCAAGACGATCGACGGATACATCCAGCTTCGTGGATGCTCTCTGCAAGAGAGCTTCGCGAGCAGTTGCACTGGCAAGAGCCAGATTTTTTTCATTAAAGTTTGTCGGATGCGACTGGGCGCCGGACGTTGTGCCCTGGTCCGGAGTAAGCGCGGTGTCGCATTGAATCAATTTCACGCGCTCGAATGCCACGCCAAGCTCTTCGGCGATCAACTGCTTCTGCGCGGTATATAGCCCTTGGCCTAATTCGCATTTCCCGGTATACGCGGTCACATTGCCGTCGCCGCCGATGGCGATCCATGAATCGAGCCGACCGCTCCCCGCGCCATCGAGACGCTGGGCCGCTGCGGAACCGGGCGCCAGCAGTCGACTCGTCAATCCCGCCATGCTGAACCCGACAATCAGAGCGCCAGACCTGGCGATGAACTGCCGGCGCGACATTCCAGTTTTCTCCAGCGCGACGATTGCGTCAGGTGTGAGTTCCTTCGAGAAGTCAAAGGGCTTCATACTTTCACCCCCTGCGCATAGCGTTTGATGGCGCGGAGCATGCGCGGGTGGCCATGACAACGGCACAGCACGCCGGACATCGCCTGCCGGAGTTGAGCATCCGTCGCCTTGGGGTTGCGATCCACGAATGCCTTGGCTGTCATAATGACACCGTTAATGCAGAATCCGCATTGCATGGCCTGCTCG
>DASRHX010000381.1:0-2162 GCA_035650295.1 Bryobacteraceae bacterium
ATGAATGGCAAAGAAATAGTCAGCAGATTTCTGGAAGCGGAAGCAAAGCAGGATGTTCATGGAATGGCCGATCTTTTGGCGGAAAACATTGTGTTTGAAATGCCATTTGCTTTGCTGGGCTTACCGGACCGCGTTGAAGGAAAAGGTACCGTGGTTGAATTCCTGAAAGGGTTTCTCGGCAAGGAGCGCGGCTTTTTTACCGGCTGGGATCTTCACAATATTCAGATTTATCCCGGCGGCGATCCGGGTCTGTTCTTCGCAGAATTGGATGGGCAAGGTGTGGTAGTCCAAAGTGGGCATCAGTACCGTCAAAAGTACATCATCTTGTTTCGTGTCTCCGACGGACGTATCAGCCACTGGCGCGAATACCTGAATCCCATTCCGTTGCGAGAGGCGATGGCTTCCGTGCGCACGAGCTAGTCGTTGGGTGTTGGGCGGCGACGGCGGTTCGTGACAGTGGTTACGGACCGCACTTCGCTGATATCCCTCAACGATTGGGCAAGTTCTCGCTTGCCAGACACGCATCGGATCCCCTACAGACGTACCACCTCGGCGCCGGAAGGACGGAGCTATCGGCTTCTCACGCTGATGGCTCGCCCATCGTCCTTGATGATCATCAGCAGCGCGCTAGTGGAAGACCTGGCCCACGTTCGCTGGCCGACTGGCAATTGCCAATCGGTTGGCACCATCGCTGAAGTCAAGTTCGCTCCGCTGAGTCACTTACCCGTGGCGCGTCGCTTGCCTTGCAGCGTCGCACATGGCCGCGACTGGCGCGGCCTCAAACGCCTCTGATCTGGAAGGAGACAATGATGAAACAGCAGGCACTCATGGCGGCGCTCGCGCTTGGCGCCACCGCCCCGATCCAGGGCCAGACACAACTGGCGGCGCAGCGTCCCACGATCGTGCTCGTGCATGGCGGCTTCGTGGACGGCTCCGGCTGGGAAGGTGTATTCACGCGTCTGCGGAAGAAGGGGCACAACGTCACCATCGTTCAGAACCCCACGATTTCGCTGAGCGATGATGTCGCCGCGACGCGCCGCGCCATCGCGGCGAGCAGCGGCCCGGTGATCCTGGTCGGTCATTCGTACGGTGGCGTGCCCATCACCGAAGCCGGCAACGACCCGAAAGTCGTAGGGCTCGTCTACATCACGGCCTTCGTCCCCGACAAGGGCGAGTCGGTCGCAAAGTTGATTGCGAATCCCGCGCCCGGGGCACCCGTGCCTCCGATTCTTCCGCCTCAGGACGGGTTCTTGTCCCTCGACAAGGCGAAGTTCGCCGCGTCGTTCGCGGCGGATGTCGAAGCGCCGCTCGCGGAGTTCATGGCCCAATCTCAGGTGCCGTGGGGTGTCGCCGCGCTCAACGGCGAGGTGACGGAAGCGTCCTGGCACACCAAGCCGAGCTGGTACCTCGTCGCGACCGACGACCGGATGATTCCACCGGCAGCGCAACGTTTCATGTCCAAGCGGGCGGGTTCGACAGTGGTCGAGTCGCCTGGCAGTCATGCGATCTATGTGTCGCGTCCCGCTTCGGTTGTCGCGCTCATCGAACAGGCCGCGATGAGCCTCACAACCACGGCCGCAAAGTAGCTCTCGCGAATGCCTCGAGGGCGCAGTACCGCCGCCGGTGAAACCTGCTCTCGGTCCGCCGGCGGCGGTCGCGCACTGTGTGCTGTCTGATCACAGAGCAGGGGAGTTATCACGTGACCATGAGAATCGAAACGGCGTCCGACGGCCAAACCGTGGTGCTGCGGCTCATCGGCCGCATCGAGTCGATGTACCTCGACGAGCTGCAGGCGGAAGTCCGGAAGCACCGGCCGCCGCTCGTCCTCGACCTGGACCAAGTGACGTTGGTGAACCAGCGGGCAGTGCGCTTTCTGATGGCTTGCGAAGCGAAGGGCATCGAGGTGGTGCATTGCGCGCCGTACATCCGGGAGTGGATGACCAGGGACCGCGGTCGGGAGGAATGAGCTCATGCGAAGCGCCTTCACGTTCGTCCTGAACCACGGCTACCTGGTGATCGCCGTGGTCTCGTTCGTCGACCAGTTCGGGATCCCGTTCCCCGCCGTTCCCTTCCTCGTGGCGGCGGGCGCGCTCGCCCGCAGCGGACAACTGAGCCTCCTATCCGCGGGACTCGTCGCGGTGACGGCCGCGATCGCGGCCCAC
>DASRHX010000382.1:0-9189 GCA_035650295.1 Bryobacteraceae bacterium
GACGCCGATCGCACAGAACTCACCGACCTCGCTACGCGCCAGCCCGCCAAGACAAGCGAACTCGCCGCAAAGTGGGCGGCGTGGTCAAAGAAGGTGGGCGTGGTTGCTTGGGACCGCGTTCAGCGCAGCTGAGATCGCTAAAGGTGAGGAGCGCGCCGGCTGTAGTGCCAGAAGTGAAGCACTTCGATCCGCCGTTCCTTCTCGTTCACCCTGTAGTAGACATGGAGCGGCGAATGCAGGAGGCGGCGAACGGTAGGCAACCTCTTCACGGGTGCACCTACAAAAGGGAAATCCTTAAGGATGTCGACGTGACTGAGAAGCGAATTTGCGAACCGCCCGGCAGTTGCCGGATGCTCTTGCCATGACCAAGCCATAACGGCCTCTAAATCCGCTAAGGCTGGGCCGGTGTAGAGAACTTGGAAATCCACTGAGGAATAAGCTTTCGAACGTCGTCGCTGGAAACTAACTGGCCTTCATCGGCGGCACGAATCCCACGCTCGATCGCGGCAGCAGTCTCCGCGTCAACCTCGACTTCCTGTTCAGTCGAAACCAATGGGTCTAGTGGCTTTGCTTCGGCCATATCCTTACGGTAGCCCTTCGATGTGAATGGCGCAAATGGGTCGCAAGTCCTAGTGAATTCGCTTGGTCTGCAATTCATTCAACATCTTGTTGAATTTTGCGCGCTGCTTGTCGTCGAGAAGCGTCTCAATGCGGTCTTTGCCATGTGTGCGGACTTCGTCCATCTGAGCCTGCAATGTCTGGTAGTACATCATGAAGTCATCCAGGATCACTTCGATCTCGGCCGCCTGTTCATTGGTCAGGTCGAGCTCCTTGCGAAACCGCTGTAACGAAATCTCTCGTCCGCCCTCTTTGTAGTAGGGCATTTGCTTAGCCGAAACGGTCCACCGCTGGCTAATACGCATTCCCACGATGCCAGCCACGGCTCCGCACAGGAAGACGGAAAGAAGAATGAGAATAATCTTTGGATTGCGCCAAGGAGAAGACAAGGCGCCTGATCCTGTCATATGCGCGTCCTACCTACTCCGAGTACACGGTCAGCTGGCGCAGCATCACGTCGCGGCCCTCGGTCTGACCGACGGAGGTGACGGGCGTCGGCTCCGGCGCGGCCAGAATCATTTCAGGTTCCGAATGCGCCTGAACAGGAGGCTCTTGCAGATAATTGGACGATACGAAAGTCACACCGAGGAGCACCAATAGCGAGAACGTCGCGAACGCCAATCGATGGAAGAACCGCGGCTCGATAAAAAGGTTCCAAATCGAGGCTGGACGCTGTGCGTCGATGCACTGCATCACGCGAGCGTAAAACCCCGGTGCGGGCGTGCATTCGTCCTCGTCGATTTCTGTTGTCCGCAACGTGCGCAAAAGGCGCGCCTGCGTGGCCATCAACTCAACCAGCCGCTGCGTCTCCGCGTCGGCCGCGCTTAGTTGCCGCTGCAACTCCGTATCCAATGGAGTCGCTTCCTTGCGATCGAGACCATGCAGGTAGTGTTCCAGGTTGTCCTGAATTTGCCGGTCCATCTCTTCTTCCCTCGAATCATCCCGCGAGGGCCTTAGCCCTTGCGACTGCGGCTTCCGGATCTTGACAATTTTGTGTCCGTCCTGAAGCTCAGATTGTAACGGATCTGACGTCCGTCTACATTTCTATCTTAAACTCACCAGCCGTTGCACGCCAACGCTCACAATTCCTTAGTGCAACGAATTGCTTCCTGGTTGTTACAACACAAACGAACCGGTCCACTTCGGCATCAGCCGTTGTGCCGCTTTCACCAGCTTCTGGCGCGCCCGGAACAGTTTCACCTTGATGGTGTTCTCGTTCATTCCAGTCATTCGCGCCAACTCTTCAACGGAGTGGCCTTCCACTTCCTTCAACATCAAAAGATTGCGGTCTTCCTCGGAAACCTTCTCGAGGAGCTTCGCGATCAGATCGCGATTTGCCAGCGCCTGGTCTATGGGCGCCGCTGACTCTATGGCGGGCTCGGAGCGCTCCATGCGCTGCGCCTCATCCTCGGAGAAATCGCTCTCGTAAACCAACTTTCGTACTTTCTTCTTCCGCAGGTAGTCGTAGCATTCGTTCACCGTGATCTTGTAGATCCAGGTCAGCAGCGACGAGCGGAAATCGAAGTTACCGATCGAAAAATAGATCTTCGCAAACACCTGCTGCGAAATGTCCTCGGCGTCGTTGCGGCTCCGCAGGATTCCGTAAATGATGGAAAATACCTTACTTTGGTATCTGTCCACCAAGTCCCGGAAAGCCAACTCGTCGCCCTTTTGGACGCGCTTGACGAGCAAAGCCTCCTCGGAATTCTGATAGTCCACGCGAGCCTTCGGTTTCGCCTTGGAACCGGCTACCGGGAGGGGAAGTGCGCCGCTTATACCCGTCATAACGCCTTGATGGACGCGCACAATCCCGTTTGGGTTTCAATCGGATGCGGGGCTTCTGCATCCTCGCCGATTCGACACGACGATAGCAGATCTAGCGGACCGGCCGCAGCCCCGCACCCCACGGGCTTCCATTTATTTGGAAGCCGTCAACTTGATCGCTGGTATCGCCGGCGCCATGGCGCGCACGGCGTAGGCCGTGGCCGTCATCGATAGCCACTGGTCATGATCGTGTGGGAACCCACTTTGGAAATAAGGCTGGAATTTCGCCGAACGGCTGGCCACATACCACGAACCATCGTCAAGCTGCGTTCTCAGCAGGTAGCTGACGCCCCTCTCATAAGGACGGTCCGTAACCGCCATGCCCGACTCGCGCAAAGCATATAGCGCCAATCCGGTCGCATATGCGTCCGGCGCCATATTCGACTTTTGCGCCCAACCGCCGCCGGAGTCCTGCATGGAGGCCAGCTGTCTAGCGATAACGGCGGCTTTCGGTGAACCAGTCCACCTCAGACCCAAGAGCAACTCGGCCGTCTCATATATGGTTGTCGGTTTTGTAGATTCCAAATAGGCGCGGCCCTTGGCGATGCGCGCCGCGAACTCAGCTTTCCGCGCGGGCCAAGAATAGTGGTGGAGCACCTTGATCGCGTACGTCGTGCGCGGGATGTCGGTCTCTTCCATCGGAGGCCGCGCGATGCCAGCCAAACTCCACGAGCCATTGGCATTTTGGTGGACAGCGATATAGTGCACGAGCATATCCGACGCCATGCCGGGTTCGATACCGTGCGCGATTGCTCCCATTGCAGTCGACGTGGCCGTGTCCGTTCCGCCGCCAATCTCAATGCCTTGCATCATCGCGCCACCGAACGGTATCGTGAGCGCCGTGCTGACCTTTGCCTCCTCGGCCGCGGCTGCCTTGTCGTAATCGAGTCCGGCATCACGCGCTGCCCGAACAGCTTGCGCCGACACTACCTGGTGATGGCACGACACACAACCGCCTTCCTTGAAGAAGGTTGGATTCGACTTCTCCATCAGCTTCACCGAGCGGATCACGGCCTCGCGCAGCGGCACGGGGCGTCCTGGCTTCGGTGAGGCCACCGGAGGAACGGCCGTCTTCGCTCCGGCCGCCTCCAGCATCTTCGTGAGAGCGGCGTTAGGATTCTTGCGCGCCCAATCCATCACCGCTTCCCCATTGTTGTCCTTCGCGTTCACGTCCGAACCCGCCGAGATGAGCATTCTGACCACTTCCGGGTTCTGATGATCGCTCGCCATGGCCAGCATCAGGGCTGTCATGCCGCGAATGTCGCGAAGCTTTACGTCCGCGCCCCCGTCCAGCAACGCCTTCACCGCCTCCGGGGTTCCGAACGGAACCGCGAGCATAAGCGCAGTCAGGTGCTTCAACGCGACCTCGCCCCGCGGCACCTTCCCGCCCGCTGTATTGGCTGCGTTCACGTCGGCCCCCTTGGAGAGCAGCAGCTTGATCGCCTCCGCGTTGCCAGCAGCGGCTGCGTACATCAGTGCGGTGAACCCGTCGCGGCCGGCCAGTTTCGGGTTCGCCCCGCGTTCGATCAGCAGCCGGATCAGAGCGGTATTGTTCATGTTCGCCACCGTCAACGGTGTATCACCCATGGCATCGGCGGCGTTTACGTTAGCGCCCTTGTCGAGCAACATGCGCGCCGCCTCGGAGCCTTCCGCCGAAATTACGGCCAGATGCAGTGCCGTCCGGCCCATTTTCGAGACGGCCTTTGCGTCGGCGCCCTTGGCCAGCATCATGCGAACCTTGACTGCATTCGATCCGGCATAAATCAACGGCGTCACCTCGGCCGTGTTGCGCGCGTTTGGCGATGCGCCCGCTTCTAGCAACAGCTGCACGGATTCGGGCGAACCGTAGAGCGCCGCAAAATGGAGAGGCAGGTTGCCCAATTTATCGGAGGCGCTGCCCGCTTGATTCGTCTTCAACCAATTCTTCAATTCGTCGAGACGGTTTTCGCGGATCGCGGAAAACACGGCTGGCGGCTCGGCGGCCGGCTGGGCCACCAGGAGCACCGGAAACAAAAGTGCGGCGAGTATGGATTTCATGCAGACCTTCCAGGCAAATACGCGCGAAAATGATGAGGACGGGATCAGTCGAAAGTATAGGGCGATTTCATGATGAGAGCAACGGTCATTTACGACGCTGGATGCCGGTTTTGTACGCGCTCCAAGCGCCTTGGCGAACGTCTGGACTGGCTCGGCATTTTCAACTGGACGCCTTCGGAGCAATCCATGGGCGCCATTGTTCTCGTGATGGGCGGAGCGGAATATCGTGGTTGGCGCGCGGTGAAGCGCATGGCTGCGGGAACTCCACTCACCTATCTGGCAGCGGCCGCGGTCTCCATGCTGCTGCTACTCGCCGGCGTGCCCTGGCCCTGGGCTCTCGCCGCTCCAGCTATCGGGCTGATTGCTCTTTTTTCGCCTCTCTCGAACCCCTTGGGCGATCCGGCGTATGCCTGGGTAGCGCGCAACCGCCTGCGCATCATGGGGGCGGAGCAGTGCGAGTGGAAGCCGCCGGCACGGTAGCCAGCAGGGAAGGGAAGAAGCTATCCAGCGGAGTCTCGATTGTCTGCAGGCCAAGCAATTCGTGCCGTCTGTCGACGGACGGGTTGCTCCACGGCACCACCGCATAGCCGTAGGTTTGGTGGCCTCCCGCGTATCGGCGGTTACGAAACAGCCGGTAGATTGTTGGATCGCGCAGTGACGATCCAATCACCACTGGCATGTATTCGTCGAGCAACCGCGCTACTTCCGGAAGCAAACTCGCATGGGTGAATGCGAAACGGTCGATGTCATCCTCAGTGATCACGATCGTCTCGGGCCGCGCCAACGAACCATGCAGCTTCAGCAAGAACGGATCGGGCAACGGGCCGATGACCGCTGGATCGACCACGGCCGTGTGCCCGGTTCCCTGGGCTGCCACGGCGTCCTCGAACAGGCTGTCGTAGTTGGTTGTAATGATGCGCGGAAAGAGTTTCACCGCCGCGACATGCGCCGCAGTCGGTACGGGAGCGCCGGAAGCCTCCAGCAACGAGCGGATCTTTTTCGCCAGCGCGTCGCGGCCCGCGAATCGCTCGTAGTCGGCTGCGATCGAGGCGATGCCCATTCCGACCGCGCTCGGAGCGTAGTCGAGTTCGTATTCGCGTGAGCCGTTGACGAGTGTTTCGGCAAAGAACGCGCTCGAGGGCAACCCCGCGGCAAGCGAGATGCCGCTGCCGGCAAGCAGCACGGCCTGCCGGTTTTTCACTGCTTCGCCCAATTCGCGCGGCAGCGCGGCGTTTGCCGCCGCGGGCGTTTTCGGAGGCGAGGGCCGCACGGCGCGTTCGAGCGCCGCGCTCCGCAAATACTGATTGGAGAGGAACGACGTGATGGATGCTCCGACTTTGTCGGTGAGATCGGTCGCCAGATCGAACTCCGTGCGGAATACGCCGTCCAGCCACCCCTCCACCTCTGCGCGGAATTTGTTGCGCTCGATGGCGTCCTTCGTACGCTGTGGCGCTTTCGCCGTCAGCCGTTTAAAGAATGCGAGAATCGGCAATCCGCGTTCC
Organism: Bryobacteraceae bacterium; assembly: GCA_035650295.1. Lineage (GTDB taxonomy): Bacteria > Acidobacteriota > Terriglobia > Bryobacterales > Bryobacteraceae > JAFLBB01. The sequence continues at coordinate 5,982 of DASRHX010000382.1, forward strand.
TTCGCATAGCGGAACTCACCGTGCGTAACCGCCAGCTTTTGGTCGGCGAGCGGGCCTTTCTTGGGGACCCACCCGTAGCGCTCGCCTGACAATAGGACAAACAGATGGCAGGAATCGATCGCCTCCTGAATACGCTGCCACGACCCGGCTCCATTGGGTTCCATGGTTTCCGCGCGAACGCATTCGAAATTGTAAGAACCGATGCGCTGTTCGATGAGCGCGCGTTCGTTCGCCAAATCGTCCATGGTGCTCGATAAAAAAATACGAAGGTTGCCTGACATAGGTGGACCCGCGCCGCCCACGGGCGGTGATGGGATCATAAGCGATTGGCGGCTTCGACTCAATACGTGATCCTCGGCGCGGGTTACACCGGCGGGCGTGTTGCCGGGATCCTCGATCGACGGGGACACCGCGTTGTGCGGCTGTGCGAACATGCGAGCGAATCCGCTTTGCGCTTCGACGTGTTCGACTCCTCGACACATCGCGCGCTGAGCGGTGCTATCGAACCGGGCGCGCGCGTGCTCTACTCGCTCCCAGTGCTGCGCACGCCGGGAGGCTACCGGGCAACGGCTGCAATCGTTGCGCCGCTACTTGTGGGCGCAGAACGCGTCGTCTATCTCTCCACCACCGGCGTTTATGGCGATGCGCATCTTGTCAACGAGACCACAGCCGCCGCTCCGCGCCATCTGCGCGAAGAACTCCGCCTGGAGGAAGAGCGCACCCTCGCTGCCGGTCCCTGGAGCACGCTCGTGCTGCGGTCCGCGGCCATCTATGGCCCTGGGCGCGGCGTTCACGCGTCCATGCTGGCGGGAAAGTATCGCTTGCCCGGCGACGGTTCCAATTTCATCAGCCGCATTCACGTCGACGACCTCGCGGGCCACTGCGCCGCTGCCCTCGATTCCACGCTAACCGGCGCCTTTCCGGTTGGTGACGACGATCCCTGCCCCGCGCGCGAGATAGCTGCGTTCTGCTCGAAGTTGTTGTGTGTCCCGATGCCCGAGTTCACCGAAATTCTACCCGGCGACGACACCCGCCGAGCCAATCGCCGCGTCGACGGCCGAGCCATTCGCGCCGCTCTCGGCCTGACGCTCCGCTATCCGAGCTACCGCCAGGGAATTGTAGCCAGTCTGTAATAATTGATCGAATGGGTCGATCGCCGGTGGCTGCAGCGCTTTTGGTGTTGGGCTGCGCCTTGTCCGGATTCGCGCAAAAATCCGAAGCTCCGCCCCCAAAATCGCCCACCGAATCGGTCCCAACACCCGCGCGCTCCGACCTGAACCTGCTCGGCAAAACCGATGCCCAGAACGGTGAAAGCCGCCGGAATGAGAATGTCCAGTTCAATCTGATCGACAACAACGCGCTCAAAGAGTTGAACACGCGCACCGGCACCACGGCCACACTTTTCCCCGAGTTCCGGGCCGACCGTGGCTATTTCGGCAGCGAATTCGGCGTCGGCCCAGCCTCGGCGCTGCACCTGGGGCCCGCCAAATCCTCGCCTTGGCACGGCAGCCTATTCTTCGGGCATGGCAACAGCGTCTTCAACGCACGCTCTTTCTTCACCGTGGGTGAACTGAAACCAGCGCACGAGAATCAGTACGGAGCTGCGATCACGCTTCGCCTCTCCGGTAAAACACATGCCACTCTCGATGGCTCTCAGAATCGTGTTCGAGGATTTGTTAACGGCAATATCCTCGTTCCCAAAGCTGACGAGCGGATGCCACGCATCGCCGATCCCACACGCCGCGCACTCATTCAGAAGTTCCTCGACGCATTCCCGGCCGAGCTTCCCAATCGTCCCGACGTCAACGAGCGCGCCCTTAACACCAATGCTCCGCAGGCGCTCAACGACAACAACGCCTCGCTGCGGCTCGATCATCAGCTCAACACGCGCGACGCGCTGTTCGCTCGCTACCAGTTCACTTCTCAGTTTGTCGACGCGTTTCAACTCGTCGCGGGGCAAAATCCCGATACGACAACGAAGGCGCACACGGCCGTCCTCACCTGGAATCGTACGTGGACCGCGCAGACCGTGATGCAGTCGAGCGCCGCCTTCGACCGCGTCACGTCGCTACTGGTGCCGGAGCCCAACGCCGTCGGCCCGCAGGTGAACTTCTCGAACGTGATCGCCACGCTTGGCCCCAGTTCGTCCATTCCCATCGACCGGGCGCTGAACCGTTATCGCCTGGCTTCCGGCATGCAACAGGCGCGCGGTGCGCACAACTGGTATGCCGGCGGCGAACTGGTGCGGCGCGAATTGAACGGATTCGAGGCATCCTCGCATCGCGGCAATCTCTATTTCCGGAACGACTTTGGCCGCGATGTGATGACGAATTTTCTGCTTGGCATTCCTAGCCGCTTCAGCGGCGCAATCGGCAACGCGACACGGGCCTTCCGTACATGGGAACCTTACCTTTACGTGGGCGATGCGTGGCGCGTGACGCCGTGGCTGAGCCTGCATTATGGCGTTCGATGGGAGATTGCGGGCGCGCCATCGGAAGCGAAACATCTCACGCCGATCCCGTATCCGAGCGATCTCAACAACGTCGCGCCGCGACTGGCGATCGCTCTGCGGCTGCCGGGCGATTGGGGCATCGTACGTGCGGCGTACGGCATCCACTACAGCGAGATCTTCCCGGTCACCTACGGCCAGACGCGTTACAACCCGCCGCTCAATCAGAAATTCGAAATCCAGGCGCCGGACCTGCTGTTTCCATTTCAGCAGCTCAGCATTTCCGTCGATCCCAACGCGCGCAGCACGTTCATCGATGTGGCAACCGACCTGCGCAGTCCCTATTCGCTTCAATACAACCTCCTCTGGGAGCCGCGCCTCGGCCGCCACTTCCGGCTGCAGTTGGGCTACTTGGGCAGCCGCTCGCAGAAGCTGCTCTACCTCTGGTATACGAATCGCGCCCGCCCCGTTGCCGGCATTCCGCAAACGACGGCGACCATCAACGACCGCCGTCCCGATCTCCGCTACTTCGATCACCGCCGGATTGTGAACGGCTCACGCGCATATTTCGACGCCGGACGCGCCACGCTCGTCATGCCCGGCTTTCACGGCTTCTCCGGGGATGCCTCGTATTGGTGGAGCAAGGCGCTCGACCTTGGCGGAGCATACACGTCGACCGGGGCGGGCGACGATGGCCGCCAGGGGCTGACGCAAAGCGAGTTCGGTGTGTGGGAAGACATGCGCGGCCCTAGCGTCTTC
>DASRHX010000383.1:0-12769 GCA_035650295.1 Bryobacteraceae bacterium
AGATACACAAGGGCGGCGCCTACCAGGTGCTCAGCACCGCGGCCAAGGGCGAGCGAATTCCGCGAATTAACCTGCAGGACCCGGCTAAGAGTCTGCTCCTTCAGAAGCCGGCGTTGATCGTTCCACACGGCGGTGGCAAACGCATCGACGTGAATTCGGCCGACTACAACATGATTCTGGAGTGGATTCGCAACGGAGCGGTTTTCGCCGACACCGCTGGCGCAACGGACGTCAGGCTGTCGCGCCTGGAAGTGAATCCGGCGACCGTGATTATGCCCACCAGCGCGGAACATCGGGTCATCGTGACGGCTCATTTCAGTGACGGACATACTGAAGACTACACGCACGAAGCGCTCTATACCGTGAACAATGGCGAAGTGGCCGCCGCCGTCCCCGGTGGAATTGTCCGCTCCATACGCCGTGGAGAGACTTCAGTTTTGGTTCGCGCCGCTGGACAAATTGCCAGTTTTGGCGTGGGGGTGGTCGGCCCGCCGATTGCGAATTATCCACAGATTGCCCGCGCCAACTTTATTGACGAGCATGTCTTTGAAAAATTGCGAAAGCTGAGAATTGTCCCTTCCGAACTGGCAGGCGATGCCGAATTCCTGCGGCGGGTTTGCCTCGATCTGACGGGCACATTGCCGCCGCCGCAGCGCGTGCGGGAATTCCTGTCGAGCACCGACCCGCGAAAACGGGAACGCGTCATCGATGCCCTCATCGCTTCTCCGGAGTTTGTCGACTACTGGTCGTTCCGGTTCGCGGAGATCTTCCGCGTAGCCATCTTCGCCAACGGCCTGTCTCCCAAATGGAGTACCGAGTACGGCGAATGGATCCGATCCAATATCGAAAAGAATCGCCCTTACGATGATGTGGCGCGTGAACGCATCTCGGCGCAAGGCTATAGCCCCGCGACGCGTCACTTCCTTCCGTACAACCAGGTGGGTTCGCCCGCGGATGTGATGGCTGAAGAAGTCCGTGTATTCATGGGGCGGCGGCTCGATTGCGCGCAGTGCCACAATCATCCCTACGAAAACTGGAGCCAGGATCAATTCTGGGGCATGGCGGCTTTCTTCGGGCGGATGTTTAAGTTCGGTCCGGTGGTAGTCGACCATCCGGTGAACATGGACCTCAGTTCGAAAGACGTAGGGGGCAGCATCGAAGTGCTCCACCCGCGGACGAAGGCAGCCGTCCAACCTGCATTACTCGATAACGCCGCCGCAAATGTCACGCCCGACGGCAATCCGCGCAAGGAGCTGGCGCGCTGGATGACTTCGCATCCCTATTTCTCCGAGGCGGCGGTGAACCGGATCTGGGGATACTTCTTTGCGCGCGGAATCGTCGATCCGGTGGACGACTTCCGGTCCACGAATCCCCCCACCAACCCAGCGCTCCTCAACGCGCTCGCCACCGGCTTCCGCACTCATGGATACGACCTCCGCCACTTAATGAGGACCATCGTCAACTCGCGCACCTATCAACTTTCGCAGCGTTCGAATGAAACCAACCGGGATGATGTCACCAACTACTCGCGGTCCCTGCCGCGCGGACTTGACGCCGAGGTGTTATTGGATGCTGTTGTCGATGTCACAGGTATACCGGAGACGTTCTCAACGGCGGTTTCAGAGGGTTCCGCGGTGGGGCAGGCTCCAGCCGGAACGCGTGCGATCCAATTGCGCGACCCCGACACGTTTTTCTCGCGGTTTCTCGAATTGTATGGGCGGTCCAACCGCGGGGCCATCCCCGAGCGAAATATCAAGCCAAATCTCGGCCAGGCGCTCCACGTGCTGGCCGGAGCGAGTTATGCCGAACGACTGAGCGCGCCCAAAGGACGTCTGGCACGCCTGATGGAAACTGGCGCAACGGATGAAAAAATATTCGAAGAGTTCTACCTCGCCGCCTTGGGCAGATTGCCCGACGATGACGAGGTCCGGGAGTTGAAACAGATCCTGGCGCAGCGCGGCGACCGGCAGACGGCGCTCCGCGAGTTTGTCTGGGCGCTGATCAGTTCGCGTGAGTTTGTGGAGAATCACTAAGGAGGGCACCGATGCGGCATCTAACTTCCCGCAGAGACTTTCTGAATGCCGGTTCGCTTGGCTACCTCGGTCTGACGTTGAGCGACTATCTTGCCGCGGCGGATACTTCCGGGTCAAAACCGGCCGGCAAAGCGCATTCGGTGATCCTGTTCTGGCTCGAAGGCGGGCCGAGCCACATCGACACCTGGGACCCGAAGACCAACAGCAACTTCAAGCCGATCTCCACGAATGTAGCGGGCATCCAGGTTTCCGAACTATTGCCCAAGATGGCGAAGCGGATGGACAAGTTCGCGCTCGTACGCTCCATGCACACCCGCGGAAACGATCATCCGCAGGCAACGCATTACGCCATCACAGGGCACGAAGTGAATCCAGCGATGCAGTTTCCCAGCTTGGGCTCGATCGTGACGAAGGAGATGGGCCCAAGAAACGCCGTTCCCGCCCACGTGCTCGTGCCTAAGTGGGACCGCACGCGCCAGTACGAGGAGCATTTCCGCGCCGCGTTCCTTGGCGGCGACTACGATCCCATGTGTGTGCCCGATCCCAGCAGGCCCGGTTTCGAAGTGACGGACCTCAGTCTTCCGAAGAGCGTCTCGCAAGACGCGGTGGAAGGCCGCAGCGCATTTCTGAAGGCCGTTGACCGGCGCTACCGGGCCCTGAACGATACTGCCGAGCACGCCGACATGGATGCCTTCACGGCGCAGGCATGGAAGATGATTCTCTCCCCGGCCGTTCGCGACGCATTCGACCTGTCGAAGGAAACGGAGAAGACAAAGGAGCGCTACGGCAAAGACTCCGTGGGTCAGTCCGTCTTGCTTGCGCGTCGTCTCGTGGAAGCCGGCAGCCGTTTCGTCACGGCGGCGGGATACCACGGAAACTCCTGGGATACTCACAGCGACAACGACAAGGGCCACCGTGACCGCCTTGCGCCGACACTGGATCGCAGCCTCACTACGCTCGTCGAGGATCTGGATGAGCGTGGACTGCTCGACACCACGTTGGTGGTTGCCATGGGCGAGTTCGGACGAACGCCAATGATCAACCCCAACCTGGGACGCGATCACTGGCCGAACTGCTGGTCGCTGGCGCTCGCCGGTGCGGGCATCAAGACAGGACAAGTTGTCGGCGCGAGCGATGCTAAGGGGCACGACGTCGTCGATCGCGTGGTGACGATGGGAGATCTCTACGCGACGATCTACAAGGCGCTTGGCATTGATTGGACGAAGGAATACATGAGTCCCATCGGGCGGCCCGTGAAGATTGCCAATTCACTGGATGACCGGACGGGTGAGCCAGTGAAGGAACTGCTGGCGTAGAATTCTAAAGCACCGCGAGTGCGTTTACCTATGAAACTCATTGCTGCTGTTATGATCGCGCTCAGCGCGACGGCTGGCGTAGCGTTGTGTCAGGCCCGCTACGATTTGCTACTGAAGCGCGGGCACGTGATCGATCCAGCGAACCAGATCGACGGCGTCATGGACGTTGCCATCGCCGCCGGAAAGATTGCGCGCGTTGCAGCGGACATTCCGGCCGCTGAAGCGAAAAAGGTGGTCGATGCGATCGGGCTTTTCGTCACTCCCGGCCTGATCGACCTGCACGCGCACGTGTTTGGTTACAGCGGTTCGATCTTTCCGGATGATACGGCGCTAACCGCCTGCACCACGACAGTTGTCGATGCCGGTGGTTCGGGGTGGCGTACTTTTGATGAGATGCAAAAGCGCATCATCAAGCCTTCAAGCACACGAGTACTTGCGCTCATTAACATCGTGGGTCACGGGATGATCGGTGGAAAATACGAAGATGATGTCACCGACATGGATTCTGCGAAGACGGCCGCGAAGATCATCGAGAACCGCGCCGAAATCGTCGGTATCAAGACGGCGCATTTCGGTGGTTTTGGTTGGACAGCGATAGACCGGGCGCTTGAGGCCGGAAAAATTGCAAAAGTCCCAATCATGGTCGACGACAAGATCTTCACGAATACGGGCCGCACGAGCCGCGAAAAGTTGATGGACAAGATGCGCCCGGGCGACATGCACACGCACGTCTTTAACGACCGGCAGCTTGAGGTGATCGACCGGTTCACCGGCAAACTCCAGCCTTACATCACGGAAGCGAGGAAAAGAGGAGTGCTGTTCGATCTCGGCCACGGAGCCGGCAGTTTTCTTTGGCCAGTTGCGACGAAAGCGATGGCGCAGGGCTTCGCGCCCGACACGATCAGCACCGACCTTCACTCTTCAAGCATCATGACCGTGGAATCGGACATGCCGAATTGCATCTCAAAGATGATGTGTCTTGGCATGAAGCTGCAAGACGCCATCCTGCGCTCGACTGTTAATCCCGCAAAAGCCATCTCTAAATTTCCCGAGATGGGCACGTTAAGCGCGGGACAAATCGCGGACGTTGCCGTGTTCACCTCGCGCACCGGTGTTTTCGCTTACAAAGATGCCTGGGCAAAAAAAATGCTGGGGACGCAGAAATTGGAGTGCGTGCTGACGGTGCGCAACGGCCAAACGGTATATGACCGTGACGCCCGCACATTTCCCGAATGGACCAAGGCTGGGGCATACGAGGTGATTCCGTGACGTGCCTGGCGGTAGTCGCCCTCTCGCTGGCGATCGCGCTCCCAGCGAGTTCTCAGGATGTCTATGACCTTCTTCTCAAGGGCGGCCACGTGATCGATCCCAAGAACAAGCGCAACGAGCGGCTGGATATCGCCATCAGTGGAGGCAAAGTACGGAAGGTTGCGCGCGGAATTCCTACTGCTCATGGACGCCGAGTCGTCGATCTGAGCGACTACTACGTGACGCCGGGCTTGATCGACATTCACGCCCACTTCAACTCCGAGGGTGACGCGCATAGCTTGAATCCCGATCACAACGCCTTGCGCAATGGCGTGACTACCGCGGTCGACGCGGGAAGCTCCGGTTGGAAAACCTTCGAACAGTTCAAACGCAAGGTCATCGATCATTCAAAGACGCGCATACTCGCATGGGTGAACATCGTGGGTCCGGGAATGGCCGGCGGCAAGATCGAGAACGACCCCGCTCAAATGGACTCCGAAGCCGCCGCGAGCGTCGCTCTGAAATATCCGCAGATCATCGTCGGCATCAAAACCGCCCACTTCCAGCCCGCCACATGGGAGGCCGTCGATCGCGCCGTGAAGGCAGCGGAGCTGAGCAAGACGATCGTGATGGTCGATTTCCAGAACAAACCTGGACGCGGCTACCGCGAACTCATTCTCGAACATATGCGCCCCGGCGACATTCACACGCACGTTTACGCACGGGGCATCCCGCAACTGGATGCGCAGAAGGAGGTGCAGAGCTACATGCTCGAGGCCCGCCGTCGCGGCGTCCTGTTCGACGTCGGGCATGGCGCCGGCAGCCTTTGGTTCCGCATTGCCGTGCCCGCCATTCAGCAAGGTTTCCTGCCCGATACCCTCTCCACCGACCTGCACAAGCGCAGCATCATGCTTCCGCGTTCGACGATGAACAACGTGATGTCCAAGTTCCTGGCGATGGGACTTACGCTTGATCAGGTGATCGAACGTAGCACCATCAATCCTGCAAAAGCCATCCGGCGTCCGGAGTTGGGATCAATTGAAGAAGGAGGCGCCGCCGATATCGCCGTGTTGGAGGTGCGGAAGGGACAATTCGCCTTCCTCGATTCCGGCCACGCGAAACTGACAGCCGATAAGGAAATCCGTTGTGTGTTGACCGTGCGAAACGGTGAAGTAGTTTGGGATTCAGAAGGGCTCAGCCGCACGGATTGGCGCGATGCGGGTCCCTACAGCAACTTCAAATGACGCTTCAATCAACGTAGGCGATGCAGTCAATCTGCAGCAGTTGGCCCGCGCGGCGAAATCCCGTGGTTCCGAAATACGATCGTGCAGGCCGGTCTTTGAGGAAGAAGGTGTTGTACACCTCATTCATCGGCTCCCAGTTTTTTTCGGGATCGACCAGCGACACCTGCACTTTGAGCACATTCTCCATGGACGATCCAGCTTTGGCGAGCGACTCCTTCATGATCGTGAGCGCGTCGGCTGTTTGCTCGCGAACGTCTCCAGCTTTGGGCCGCCGTTCCGGGTACCAGCCGCCAATGCCGCTCAGAAAGAGAAGATGTCCGGAGCGGACAGGTCCGCCGGCGATCCGCTTTTTCGGCGACCATTCTGATTTGTCTTGCGCAAGGAGTGCGCTTGCACCGGCGCCGCCAAGTAACGTGGCGCGTAGTACGCTTCTGCGAGAGTCCGATTTGTTGTTGCGTTCCATGGCATCATCCTATACGAATGGAGGTTGACTTGAAGAGAAGACGATTTCTTACGGCATCGGCAATCGCCGCTCCCGCTTCGCTTGCGGCACAGGCGCCGGCTCCGGCCCCGGGCCGCGAAGCACAAGGGGGCGGCACGGGCAGCACGTCGTATCAGGTTCAGCCCGTGATCGAGCGGCGCCAGAGCGGCAAACCACATCAGGGGAAGGTGCTGGCGGCGATTCAACCGCACTGCGACGACATCCCGATCTTCGCGGGAGGCACGGTGCTGAAGTTGATCGACGAAGGCTATACCGGGTATCTGATCACGCTCTCGGATGATTCCGCAGCGGGCACTGGCGCCTCGTACGGCGAAATCGTTCTGAAGAACGAGCAAGACACGAACGAGGTAGCGAAGCGGCTGGGTTGCAAAGACTCTATATTCCTCAACTACCCCAATCACAACATGGATGCGTGGCCGATCATCGAGATTCGCGCGCGGCTGGTGTTTCTGTTTCGCGCATTGAAGGTCGACACCGTGCTGGTGTACGATCCCTCGGCCTTGTATGAACGCAATCCCGATCACTATGTCACCGCGCGGGCGGTGGAATGGGCGGCGGCAATCTCTGGCTCAAAGTGGGACTACCCGGAGCATTTTTTAGGCGGCGTGAAACCGTACGCGCCAAAGGAACGATACTACTTTGCTCGCGGACCGCAGCTGGTGAATCGCATCGTCGACATCTCCGGCTTCATCGATCAAAAGGTTCATGTGAATGTTGCCAATGTCACCCAAGGCCCGTCGGGAGACACGGGCGCCCGATTACGGCGCAGACTCGCGCAGCAAGGCAAGAAGCTCCCGCTACTCGGCAATGACGACGATACGGCCAACCGTCAATACACGAAACAATTTGCCCTGGCGCGCGATCGTAGCCGCGGGCAGGCACATGGATTGGAGTACGCCGAGTACTTCCACTACATCGGTCCTGACGAGTCCGACGTCGAGGCTTATGTGCAAAGCAATGCAGTCCCGCTTTGAGACCGGTACGCCTGCGATAAAATCGAGCCCATGCCAAAGCGCGTTGCGCCAATCAACCTGATCCTTCTGTATTCCGCATGCGCCGCTATCTACGCGCAGCCGGTATACGACATCCATCGAGCCGCCTCGCCGATTCAGATTGACGGCAAGCTCGATGAGATCGCTTGGCAGCAAGCGGCAAGTGTTGGCGAATTCGATTTCCCCTGGCACAAGGAAGGCGAGAAAGAGAAAACGGTCGCCAAAATCCTTTGGGACGACGAGAATCTGTACGTTTCCTGGTACGCTCACGACCGGCACATCTCGGCATCGGTCACGCAGCGTCACGGCCCGGTTTCAAAGGATGACTGTGTCGAGATCTTCCTCAGTCCCAATCCGGAAAAAGTGAAGAACTACTATACGTTCGAGATCAACGCCATTGGCGCCATGCTGAACCGCGCCCGTACGGATTGGTGGACCGGTCCGCCCACGTGGGAGCCGGATGGCGTCCGGTATCGCACGACATTCCATGGAATGCCAAAGAAAGACGAGTCGCCGCAAGACGATCATTGGATTGTCGAGGCCGCCATTCCGCTCAGGAACTTCGTCCGCGATGCCGCTCACACGCCACCGCGCGACGGCGATCGCTGGCGACTCAACCTGCAAAGGTTGGGAGGCATCACGAACGCGCAGGCGAGCACGTGGTCGCCGCTCCCACAGGGCGTACGGAGCTTCCACACACCGGAAGCATTCGGTTCGGTGCGGTTTGTAAACCGGCCGCCGCAGACTTCGCTGGAAGTCAGTCAGCATGGGCGGGAGATCTACAACCGGTCTTGCACGATGTGCCATGGCCAGGACGGAACCGCGGGCGACCGCGCGCCCGCGCTGGCCGCGCAGCGAAGGTACTTGCGCACCAGTGAGCAGGATCTATTCGATGCGATCAAACAGGGCATTGCGGGAACGTTGATGCCCGCCTCGGTCCTGCCCGACAGCGACATTTCAAAAATCGTGACCTATATTCGCACGCTGCGCGCTACGGCCATCGATTCACCGGTCGACGGCGACGAGGCGCGTGGCCGTGAGATCTTCCACTCCAAGGGCCGTTGTAGCGAGTGTCACGTGGTAAATGGACGCGGCGGCCTGCTCGGTCCTGACTTGTCAACCATCGCCAATGAAAGAAGCGTGCGCTTTCTACGGGATTCGCTTACGATGGCGAAACCAAAGATACCCTTGGGCTATCAGCCAGTGCGAGTCGTTACCAAGGAGGGCCATACGATTCGTGGAGTGCTGCGAAATGAGGACAATTTCTCGATGCAACTTTTGGACATCGAAGGCAAGCTGCATCTGCTTCAGCGCGATGAGCTTCGAACCATCGAGTACGAACGGCAATCGCTGATGCCTTCGAACTATGACAAGACGCTCAGCGCAACAGAACTGCGGGATCTGCTGGCGTTTCTCAGCAGGCTGGGCGTGCGCGGTGCTGGAACTTCACAATCGGGCGGACGGAGGCGCAGATGAGAAAGATGTTGGCCAGCGTTGTACTGTGCGCGGCGGCGGTCGCGCAGGTGACCTACAACGACCTGCGGATGGCCGATCCACGGAACTGGTTGAGCTATTCCGGTAGCTACCACTCGCAGCGGCACACGTTGCTGAAGCAGATCCACACCGGAAACGTAGGCGATCTGGTTCCCAAGTGGGTCTATCATGTTCCCGGCGCCAGCCGGCTCGAAAGCGTGCCCGTCGTTGTCGAGGGCGTCATGTACGTGTCGCAGCCAAATGAGGTGTATGCGCTCGACGGCCGTAGTGGCCGGCTGATCTGGGAGTATCATCACGAACCGGCTTTACGTAAAGGCCCGAACCGGGGCGTGGCCGTGTTGGGGAACAAGGTGTACGTGGGAACGCCTGACGCACATCTGGTCGCGCTCGACGCACGCACGGGAAGCGTGGCTTGGAAGGCGAAGCTGGCGGAAGCAAGCGACGGATATTGGAGCCCGGTCGCTCCACTCGCCATCAACGGAAAGATCGTAATGGGCATCGCTCCCGGCGACCATGGCCTGAACGGGTTTCTCGATGCATACGACGCGGAAACCGGCGAGCGGATCTGGCGTTGGAATGCGATTCCCAAGCCAGGGGAGCCAGGAAACGAGACGTGGTCTGGAGATTCCTGGAAGACTGGCGGCGGGAACACGTGGCTTACGGGCAGCTACGATCCGGAACTGAATCTGATCTATTGGGGTATCGGCAACCCGGCGCCTGATTTCGACGGTGATGTGCGAAAGGGCGACAACTTATACACGGAGAGCATGGTCGCGCTCGACGCCAACAGCGGCAAGCTCAAATGGCACTTCCAATTCACGCCGCATGACGTACACGACTGGGACGCGGTCGAGATTCCGGTGCTGGTCGACACCGCGTTTCAGGGCGAACGGCGTAAGCTGCTCGTTCAGGCCAATCGTAACGGCTTCTATTACGTTCTTGACCGCGTGACGGGCAAGTTCCTGCATGGAATCCCCTTCATCAAACAACTGAACTGGGCGAAGGGATTGACTCCGGAAGGCAAACCGATCCGTGTACCCGAAGTGATTCCGAGCGTCACCGGTACGCGCACATGTCCGGCCACGGCTGGCGCTACAAACTGGCATTCGCCGGCGTACAACCCGGACACAGGTTTGTTCTACGTGATGGTAATGGAAGGCTGTGGAATCAATTACAAATCCCGCGATACGTTCCGCCCCGGAGGTGTTCCCTTCATGGCAACCGGATACGTTGAGGATGCGGAAGCGCCGTGGCAAACCTATGTGCGGGCGCTCGAAGTGTCTACGGGAAAGATGAAATGGGAATACAAGCAAATTGGGTCGAAGCGGTACGGCGCCGGAGTGCTATCGACGGCCGGAGGGTTAATCTTTTCTGGCGATGACCAAGGCGGACTCACCGCGCTCGACGCCGCTGGCGGCAAGCCGCTGTGGCATTTCAACACGGGTCAGCAGATTTCTGCTTCCCCCATCTCCTATAGCTTCAAAGGAACTCAATACATCGCGATCGCGGCAGGCTCCAACGTGCTGGCCTTTGCCCTACACAAACCCTAGCCCGCATTGTGGCGCTTGGCCGTCCATCGCGCGCGCCCGTACTCGCCCAGGCTCACTTCACCAGACATGGTGTCACCCGCGAGGTCACCCGCAAAAGCGAAGTGCAGGTTCTGGCCTCCGACGGGCATCGAAGACTGGAAGGTGACTTTGGAGCTGTCGACCATGCCTCTCAAATCTCCTTTGAAAGCCCAGCCAAGATGCGTGCCGGTGATCTTGTTGCCTTTCGCGTTCAAGAACAGTTGATGTTGCGCGGAACCTGATTCATATTGAACGGTCACGTCCCAGCGGCCGGCAATATCCGCGCTCGGTGGTGCGGGTGTGTGCTTTTTCAATTCCTTCGGAGCGCTTCGGAAAATCTCGGTCAAGCGAGTGGCGACTGTTTTGTAATCGTCCGGCCGCATGGCCACGGGTCGAATCAGGAATGAGCTGCCTTCGCCGGAAGCGTGGGACATGATCCGGGGTTCACCGTCGCGAAGCAGGCGGCCGACTTCGCCGGCCGTGAGTCCCACTTGAGCTTGGTCCCATGAAACGGACAATGTTGGAAAAGGCCCGCCCTTTTGTGGACCACGCACCTGCGTCTTCACGCCCGGTACCTGTGTAATCTTCTCGGTAATGTGCGTATACCAGGACTCCCACTCGCGATACTCTGCCTTCAAATCGCGCTTGTTAATGAATGTTTCGACGGCCACGACCATGCCCACAATCTCTTCCTTGCTCACCTTCATGGCACGGCCGAAGGCGTGATGGGGCGCGCTGTTGGCCCAAGCGGCGCGCACAAGGTCCTTCCGTCCGATAAGCAGGCCCGCACCTTGTGGACCGCGCAGGATCTTGCCGCCGCTGTACGCCACCAGATCGGCCCCGAGGGCGAGGTATGGGTTGGGAACGATCAGGTAATCGGCGGCCGCGTCCACCAGGATGGGTACACCCGCCTTTTTCGCAATGGGAGCGACTTGCGCAAGGCCGAAGCGAGCGCTACCAAAGTGCATCCCGAGAATTTGAATCATCGCCGTTCGCGGTCCGATCGCCGACTCCAGTTCCGAAGCGGAATCTACTTCGACGATCTCCACGCCGAGCGTTCGCGTTGCGTGGTCGTACACGTCCCTCGACTCACGAGGCATGATGACCTGGTTCTTCAGCCTCCGCAGGTCGGGCAGTTGCTGCATCTTTTCGGGATCCGAGCCGGCAATGCAAGCCGCCGTGGCGTGCGACAGCGCGGCGGCCGCGCCCGAAGTAACCAGCGCCCATTCCACCTTCAGCAGTTCAGCAATTCGCCCCGAGGCCTTTTCCATCAATTCATCGAGATTGACGTGGAATTGTGAGGCTTGCTCGATCGCCGCAACCACCTCGGGCAAGGTGCGTGAACCGCCGTTGATGGTGAGCGTAGCGGTTGTATTGATGAACGGTCGGACTCCGAGCCGCGTATACACGTCTGGGCTCGGTGTTGGCGCAGCGGATACCGTGGCCGGCAACGCCGCCGACGCCGAAAGGAGAGCAGCCGCACCTCCCGCGTTGAGAATGTCGCGCCGGCCCATGCCGCGCCGGCTTGTTCGTCTCTTTGAATTCACAGCTTGCCTCCTGTCCGCCCGCGCGGAGTTATGCAAATTAGCATATCGGATCCCGAAGTCGGCCATGTATGGCTTCAGCCTCCAACGCGTCCCGAGCGTCAGCGGAGCCCAAATCTGTCCGGCAACCAGTGTGTCCGCCTGGCGCTCCCCGCGGCCATCCTCATGCACTCGCGAAAACGTCCCGGCGAAGTGAAAGATGATTTCCATGCACCCGTCGGGAAAAACGCGGCTCACCGGTGGCGGTATCTCACTTGCGCCACTGAGGGACCAGTAGCACTGGATAAATGGCGCGAGCGGCGCGGACGGAGTGTATTCGCGGTAGTCCATGCGCGGCGTCTACTTCTTCTTCGGTGGGTACTTCTCCAGGGCTTTCGCCACGTCCTTCTCAAGCTTCTGGGAGAGCTTGCCGGCGTTGCTTTCGTCGTCGACGTAAGTCGCGCGGTAGACGAGTTCACGGGTGCTCGTCTGGTGGAGATCGATGACGAGCGTGCCTTCGGTATAACGGAGAGTCGCCGCTCGCGCACTCCAGCGGCGCCGTCCGGCGGGGGTACGGACAGCATCGCGGCGCTCGGCCGAGCCCAGCGTCCACACCACGCCAACGTCAGGCTTTGCGTCCACTTCTGTCATGCCCTTGGCTTTGAGTTGAGTGCGCAAAGCAGCGTCCACCTTCTTGTGGACGAGATCGTTGTTCAATTCGGGCTTCTTAGTGTGAATGGTCCCGCGGCGCAAGGTGAAGGTCTTGAATTGCGTGAAGTCCGCCTCGGGATCGAAGTCGATTTCAGATCGGTCGGCCAGCGCCAGAAAGGGCACGAGCAGACCGAGGAG
>DASRHX010000384.1:0-6680 GCA_035650295.1 Bryobacteraceae bacterium
CCAGACGCGCCGTCATGCGCAGCCGGTTCTTGGGATCGCGCGCAATTGGCTTCTCGATGCGCCCGCTATCGAGTTTCACGACGCCGTGCACCAGGGCCAGATACTCCTTTTCCACCGTCCGCCGCGCGAACTGCTCGCTCAGCGAACGATGCGCCTGGTCGTTCCGCGCCACCACTAGTACGCCGCTTGTTTCGCGATCGATGCGATGCACGATCCCGGGCCGCTCTTGGCCTCCCTCGCCGGATAGTTCTCCGAAGCGGTGCAGCAACGCGTTTACGAGCGTCCCCGCGCGATTGCCCGCCCCCATGTGCACCACCATGCCGGAAGGCTTATTCACTACCACCACGCTCGAATCCTCATACAAGACCTCCACCGGAAGATCCTCGGCAAATGCACGAAGCGGGGCCGCCTCCGCCGCTTCCACGCAAATCTCCTCGCCTCCACGCAGAACGGCGCTTGCCTTCACAGCCGCTCCGTTGACTGTCACGCGGCCGTTGCGAATCCAAGCCTGCATGCGGGACCGGCTGTACTCCGGCAAGACCGCCGATAGGTAATGATCCACTCTTTGGCCGCCAGCCGCCGCCGCTACCTGCAGCCGGTGCCGCGCGCCGCCGCTCACCGGATCTCCCGTTCCTCGAATTCGTCTTCGGCGAGCCCCCAGTTATCAAGGTTGAAGATGAACGGCGAATGAAACCGGTTCATGTCGCGCGCCCACGAGATGACGCCCGGATAGTCTAGCCAGGGAATTCCCTTGCTGGCAATCCTCTCGTACAGCTTTGCCTCTCCCTCCGGCGTCCAGCCCGATCCGACTCCATGCTCGATGTGATAAATCCGCATCGGGTCCTCAAACATCTCTTCCTGGTACCCAGCGTGGTGCGCCGCCCAACAGATTACGGAGTCGACGTTCATTGAAAACGCATCGAACTCCGGATAGCCGCGTAGATCGAACCAGGCCTCGCGCGCCAGCAGCGTAAAGTCTCCGCAGCCGTTGGTGTGCAGGTGTACCACTCCCTTGTTCTGTTTGATCGCTTGTAGTTGACCGGCGTCCCCACAGCTGTTCGCCCCTGATCTCCAGGAAAGCGTGTGCATCAGCACCAGCCGTTCGCCGGCCAACGCTCTGCCGCCTCCTACACGCTCGCCTCGCACGCGTAAGGTGCGCGCAGTCCGGCCGGCGCCCCCCGCTTTCCACACGAAACTCTGTCGACCTTTCAGTAGCGCCGCACCCTGCTTATCCCCCTCCTCATCGCACACTACGAAGCGTACGTTCTCTCCCACAGCATCGGGCCCCTGCTCGATGTCCAACTGCAGCATTCCCCACCCTGTCTCGGAGGATAATGTGAGTTCCGCTTCGCCACGAATCCAGCGCCCATAGCCCTGGCCGATCCGCTCCCAATCCCCCCAACCCGCTCCATACGTCAATCCCGTGCGCTCCTCCGCCAACTGCCTCTCCTTGGGAGCCTGCGGCGTCTTTTCTACGCCCTTCCATCGCCGGTAGGCTCTGCGCAACCACCATTTCCATCGCCCCATATTCCCAATGCCATTCGAGGCCAAGCGATTTCGCCAGCCAACCCCGAGTACCCGCATATTCAATAGCCGTGGGTCGTCGTCCACTGGTTGCCCACCACCCACAACGTGCAGCGTAAACCGCTTTTCCTGGCCCGCCTCCATTCCCGTCGGGACCCTGACCACTTGCCGCCGATGCACGTAGCGTTCGGCGACCCTCTTCCCTTGCTCGTCCACCACAACCAGAAGGAAAGGACCATAGCCCGTGCTTGCCCCTGGCTCGAGGTCCAACGACAACTGCTCGTGACCGTTTCCGTTGGTCGCGCGAAGCCGCAGCGCCGCTTCCGTTCCCACCCATCGGTACGGGGCCCCCTCATAAATTTCCGGCGGAAACCAGTTGGCCTCGAGGGAGATGCCCGAATCCCTGGCCGCAATATCGCGATCGGCAGGAACCCGCTCTCCGCTGGCGGATAAAAGAAAAGTGCCCTCGCGAGCATTGAGCCGCAAAAGATGGCTCGCGCACCAGCTAAGCTTCTCCTGGATTCCCGCGTTCAGCGGAATCTCACCCATGGCGTCGTACCGATCGATTCGATACATCTTCGTCTTCGACAGGTCCCGCTTCGCCAGTTTTTCCACGAGCTCGTTGGAGAAAAGAATGTCGACGTTCGTGGCCAGAATAAACTCTCCACGCGCCCGTCTGATCCCCACATTCTTGGCAATCATCTGGTACAGCCCAAGCGCATCCGCGTGACGGTATCTCTTGTGCACGCTCTGAGATACGGTGATGACGCGAACGGTGCAATGGCGGTTCCCAGCCGGCCATCGTAGAGCCTCGGCCAGCGGAGGCCGTTGCTCCACTTGGTTCCAGTCGACGATTACCAACTCGGAATTGAGCGAGAAGCGATTGCACTGCTCGATCCAGCCATCCGTAAACGCCTGCATACGTGTGAGTAAATCGCCGCCGTGATCGTCATTTCGCGCCGTGACGACCAAAGAAACGTAGGGTTCTACCCGCTGCATTCCCTCAAGCATACGACGGCCCCCTTCGCCCCGCCTCAGCCCTCTTGCACTGTGGTTGTCCCTGTACCGTAGGAAATGTCACAATAATCCCCAGCATGTTTGAGGGAGAATTGTCCGTAGTGGGTCTCGGGAAACTGGGATCCGTGATGGCGGCGGTTATGGCCGACGCCGGTTATTCCGTGGTGGGCGTCGATGTGCAACCTTCTACGGTACAAGCAGTTAATCAGGGCCTGACGCCGGTTCAAGAGCCCCTCCTGGACGAATATTTTCAGCGTAACCGTATTAGGCTGACCGCCACAACCGACATCGAAGCCGCCGTCCTTCAAACCAGCGCGACTTTCATCATCGTTCCCACTCCTTCCGGTCCAGATGGAACATTTCTCGTTAATTATGTTTTAGACGTCTGCCGCGGAATCGCCCGCGCACTCCGCTCAAAGACTTCGTATCACCTCGTCGTCGTTTCCAGTACGGTCATGCCTGGGCAAACCGGCGGTGCTATCCTCCCCTTGCTTGAAGAGCTTTCCGGCAAGCGTTGCGGCGTCGACTTCGGCCTCTGTTACAACCCTGAGTTCATCGCGCTGGGCAGTGTGGTACGCGACATGCTTGCGCCGGACATACTGCTGATCGGCGAATCGGACACCCGGGCGGGCGATCTGCTGGAATCCATCTACCGCCAAATCTGCCAAAACAACCCCCCCGCCGCGCGCATGAACTTCGTCAACGCCGAGCTCGCCAAGCTCAGCGTGAACACCTACGTCACCACCAAGATCAGCTATGCCAACATGCTGGCCTCGGTCTGCGAGCGATTACCCGGCGCCGACGTCGACGTGGTTACCGCCGCCATCGGCCTCGACTCGCGAATTGGCGCCAAGTACCTCAAGGGCGCGGTGAGCTACGGCGGCCCCTGTTTCCCCCGCGACAACGTCGCCTTCTCCGCCCTCGCCCGCCAACTCGGCGCGGACGCTTCGCTCGCCCAAGCCACACATGCTGCAAATCGGCGGCACACGGAACGCCTCGGCGAACTGGTGCTCGACCTTTTGGACGGCGCGGGCACGGCCGCCATTCTTGGTCTCAGCTATAAGCCCGGCACCGCGGTTGTCGAAGAGTCGGCCGGCATCGCGCTTGCCCATTATCTTGCCGCGCGGTCAGTGCCGGTGACCGTCTATGATCCACAGGCGATCGCGAATGCGCGCCTCGTCCTCGGTGACTCGGTCATCTACGCCAGTTCGGCCGCCGCGGCAATCGCGACGTCCTCAGTCGTTCTGGTGCTCACCGCGTGGGATGAGTTTCGCGCTCTTCGTCCGGCGGACTTCGCCCGTTCCAATGGCCGCGTTATCCTGGTGGACTGTTGGCGCCTGTTTAAGGGTAAGGGATTTGAAGATATCTGCACCTATCTCACGCTCGGTTCGGGTTCGGCCCGTTCCGCCCGTGGCCGCGCGGCCGCTGCTGATTCCGTTTGCGTGCCGTTCCTGGAGCACGCACGCGGATGAGTTCTAACGCCCCCCGGAGAGCACTCGTTACCGGTGCCGGCGGCTTCATCGGCCATCATCTGGTCGCCTCTCTTAAGGAACGCGGCCATTGGGTGCGGGGCGCCGATCTGAGACTTCCCCAATACTGCGTTACCCGCGCCGATGAATTTCTCACCGCCGACCTTCGTGACCCTGCCGCGTGCCTGCAGGTTACTGCGGGAGTCGATGACGTCTACGCCCTTGCCGCGGATATGGGCGGCATGGGATACATTGCCAACAATCACAGCATCATTTTCCGTAACAACGCGCTGATCAACCTCCACACGATCGAGGCCGCCCGCTTGAACGGCGTGCGCCGCTTTCTCTACACGTCCTCGGCCTGTGTCTACCCTGAGTTCAAACAGAGCGACGCCAACGTCAGCCCTCTCAAAGAGGAGGATGCTTACCCGGCGTTGCCGCAGGATGCCTACGGCTGGGAGAAACTGATCACCGAGCGTCTCTGCACCCACTACCGCCAGGACTATGGCTTAGACACCCGTATCGTCCGCTTCCACAATATCTTCGGCCCGCTGGGCTCATGGAACTGCGGACGCGAAAAGGCGCCCGCCGCCATCTGCCGCAAAGTGGCTCACGCCAAGCTCACCGGCAGTCACGAAATCGAGATCTGGGGCGACGGCGAGCAGACTCGCAGTTTCTGTTTCATCGACGACTGCGTCGAGGGCATCTACCGCTTGATGAACTCCGGCTTCAACGAACCACTGAATCTCGGCCAGGACCGGCTGATCACCATCAATGAACTTGCCCACCTGGTTGCAAGCATCGCCGGCATCGAAGTCCGCCTCCGCCATGTTCAGGGCCCCATGGGTGTCCGTGGCCGCAATTCCGACAACACCCTCCTGCGCCGCGTCCTTGGTTGGGAACCCGCCGTCTCCCTCGAAGACGGGCTTCTCCTCACCTATGCCTGGATCGAAGATCAGGTCCGGCAGTCCCTCCCTGCCCAACCGGCCGCTTGCTTTGCCGGTGGCAGTAATGGCTAAGCCGCCGCCCATGGTCACCACTCCCTCGTCCGATCCCACCGTAAGCCATTGGCACGGCCAATACTCCTTCGCTTTGCGCCAGTTGGTGATGAAAGACTTTCGCACACGC
Organism: Bryobacteraceae bacterium; assembly: GCA_035650295.1. Lineage (GTDB taxonomy): Bacteria > Acidobacteriota > Terriglobia > Bryobacterales > Bryobacteraceae > JAFLBB01. The sequence goes on from DASRHX010000384.1 coordinate 5,139, forward strand.
TATCGCAACATGTCGCTCGGCATCTTCTGGAGCCTGCTCAATCCGCTCATCATGATGGGTGTCCTGACTTTCGTCTTCACTCAGGTCTTCCCGACAACCCGGCGCGCTTTCCCCGTCTTTGTCCTCTGCGGACTCATTCCCTATAACTTCTTTGCCCTGGCTTGGTCCAGCGGTACGGGCAGCCTTCTCGATAGCTCGGGTCTGGTCAAGAAGGTTCCCGTCCCCCGAGAGATCATCCCGATCGCCAGCGTGCTTTCCAATTGCCTACACGTCTTTATTCAATTCGGGCTGCTCCTGATCTTCCTGTTTATCTACGGCTTCCCTGTCAACCGCTACTGGGCTATCCTCCCCGTGGTGTGGGGCTTCTACGTGCTCTTCATCATTGGAATGGTGCTCGCCACCTCGGCGCTCAACATCTATGTGCGAGACACGCGCTATGTCGTCGAATCCGTCAACACAGTATTGTTCTGGCTTGTGCCCATCTTCTATGGCGGTGAAATGATCAAGCCTGAGTTTGTCGAGATCTACTCGTTAAACCCCATCGCCGCCATCGTCCAAGCTACCCGCAATATTCTGATGGAAGGACGTGCGCCGGCTTACTCCCTTCTCACGAAACTGTGTCTGAGCTCGATGCTCGTCTTCGCCGTTGGTTGGACCGTTTTTCAACGGCTCAAACATCGCGTCTACGATTACATCTAACACCCTGCCCATGTCAGCCATCGAGTTCCGGCACGTCTCCAAGACCTTCTCCCACGGAGCGGGCCGCCGCTTCCTGGCCGTGCAACTGGTCCGCCAATTGGTCGGCCGCTGGCGTCAGGCTCCGCAAGACCCCTTCTATGCCCTTCGCGATGTCTCCTTCAGCATCGAGAAGGGACAGAGCCTCGCTCTCATCGGCCACAACGGAGCGGGCAAAAGCACGCTCTTGAGCCTGGCCACCCGAGTCGCCGAACCCGATATCGGCGAAGTCGTCGTGCGCGGCCGGGCCGCCAGCGTACTCGACCTCGGCGCTGGCTTCCATCCCGAGCTCACCGGCCATGAGAACCTCATGCTGAACGCTGCCCTTGTTGGCTACACACGCGAAGGGATTGAACAACTCGTTCCCTCCATCGTGGAGTTTTCCGGCCTTACCGGATTCCTCGACGATCCCATCCGCACTTATTCTTCCGGCATGGTGATGCGCCTTGCCTTCGCCATTGCCGTGCACATGGATCCGGATGTCATCATCATCGACGAGATGATTTCCGTCGGAGACGAAGAGTTCCAGCGCAAATGCCTGCAGCGAATCCGTGAATTCCGTGAACGAGGCAAGACCATCCTGCTCGCCAGCCACAGCATCCACACCATCCTCGAATTTTGCGACCATGCCCTCTGGCTCGATCATGGCCGTGTCCACATGTATGGCCCCGTGGCCGAGGTGATCGACGCGTATAAAGCGCCGCGATAGCAAGGACCGACGCGGACATCGAGTTGGGCACTGCGCTGGGCAACTATTCGGTTCGGATGATCTCCATGACGTCAAGGCGGGCAATCGGCCGAGTCGCC
>DASRHX010000385.1:0-5089 GCA_035650295.1 Bryobacteraceae bacterium
CGAAAGAGGCACTGCCGCTATTTTGTCGGGCGCTTCCCAGCGGAAACGAAGGCCCGCGCCACTCACCACGCGTTCGGAAAATTCGCAGACGTATCCGGCAAACCCTGTTCCGTCTCCCACGAATCAACGATGTACTCAGACTGCAGATTTTCGATTCCGGCCGGTGGGACTTCGGCGCCCGTCGCAGCGACAGCCAGAAAGCAGTGCCATGTGAGAAAGAAGAGCTGCCATCGTCGCGGACGGCGAACAAACCAACGCTCAAATCCTTTGGGCATTACGCGCAGAACGCTCACCGCCACCCTATTCAATTCCGCTACAAACACCAGCCCGAAATAACGCCGCCTTTCCGGGGGCTAAAAGTCTCCGGACCGGATCCGGTAGAAGCGCATGCTGTTCGTTGGTGCTGGGTACTGATTAAGGTACACGAGGCCGTCGCTGCCCGCGAAACGCGAGGGACCTGATATCCATGGAATCGCAGGATTCAGGTGGTCGGCGCTCTCAAGGTAGTAAAGGCCCAGAGGCGTGCCGCGCGCCTTGATCTGGAGGCCCTCGCCGATGGTCGTGAGAGAAAGTATCGTCGCGGGTTCAGCAGTGACGCGCGTGATCACCACATCGTTTCCATCCCCGCCCGTGTACGTGATCCGGTAAACACCGTTCGTCCCAATTCTCGCCACACGGCCTTCGGGCAAACCGGAGAACGTCCCCGCCACGGGATCTGTACCGTCATTCTGGATGATGGTCATCGGCTGGTTGAACGGCACGCCTTGATAGAAGTGGGTAACGAGATCCAACTCCGGCTGATCCAGAGTGACGCTGCCCTGAACGTGCACCTGGTGATGGCTGGACGAAAAGGCCACAGCCCGCAATCTGGCCGGCGTCTGCAAGAACAAATCGCCGGTCGTCAACATCGTATTTATTGGCGTGGGGCCGAACGTGCCGCCCAACACGGTTCCGCTTAACCCAGTCACCGGCCCTGCCTCGCCGGAACCGAAGAGAGTGCCGCCCTGAAGCAGCACAGGGCTTTGGGGTTGCTGGCCCATGAGCACAAGTGTGCCAAGCGAGACCAGCGTCGGCCCCGTATACGTATTGTTGCCAGCCAATGTGAGCTGCCCTTCGACGCGAATTCCGCCACTGCCGAATATGACACCTTCAATGACATCTTCAACGGTACCACCATACAACGTTGCATTCGGGGACACTGTTTCAATAGGACCTATCCAGCGGGCACCGACAAAATCCAGAGTGCCCGCAAGGACAAGCGGTTCCGGGAACGAGTGTGCTCCCTGGGTGAACAATCTTGTGCCGACCGAAACGATCGTGGGTTGCTCAACGCTTCCAAGGGCGGCGGGGTTATCGATAAGGAGCCAGCCCCCAAGAATCTCAGTCAGTCCTGAGTACGTATTGGTCCCAAATAGCACGGCATGGCCACCGCCGTATTTGGTTAAACTCCCTGCGCCGGATATTTCACCGTAGACGTACACCGTGCCGGCTCCGCCGAAAGTCAGCTTGTACCCAGCCGTGTCTACAGGACCTGATATAATGAGCAGCGATTGCAACGAAACGGCGGGGCTGCTGGAAGCAAATGTCTGGTTGCTATTCAGCCGGATGGGCAATAGCACCTCGCCGGCGAAAAGCGCACCAGCGAGTGCGATTCCACGGTTCAAGCGTATGCGTTCGCCGAAGAGCCGAAAGCTGCCGGAGTGAATCGTAATGGAGTCAAAGATTGTATCGGGCGGAAAATCATTCGTGTTAACCCTCTGAGTTGTGTGCGCGAAACCGAGCGCATCACCGGGTTGCGGCGCTACATTGCCAAACCAGTTCGCTGGAGTGGTCCAATAGGCATCAGCACCTTGACCGGACCACATGCGCATCTCCGGTCCGTTCGCAACGAAGGTGATCGCCACGTCATTCCCGTCTCCACCCTGGTACGTTATCTGGAACTTGTGAGCGGTGAAGGCCGGGTCGTAGACCGAGATCGTAATCCCTTCCAGGGAGGCGAAGAAACTCCCCTCGATCGGATCTGTGCCGTCGTTCTCGATGATCACCATGGTTTGGCCGATGGTGGGTGTATATCCGAGGGAGATTGCGAGGCTCGGGTTGTCCAAGTGGAGCGCGCCATTGACGCGAAGCACATCATGGTCCGCGGGGCCATTCAGCCGGATACGCACCCCGGTAATGGCGCTGAGCGTGGCATCGCCGACGGTGAGCACACCTACCCCGGTGTCTCCAATTCCCGGCGCAACTGCGGAGGACCGGTTTCCGGAAGTCACCGCACCGACGCGGCCGGTTCCCGCCAGCGTGCCGCCGCCGTACAGGAAGATAGCGCCTGAAGGCTGATCACCGTTGACGACCAGCGTGCCGCCGAACAACCAGAGTTCGCCGGTGTAAGTATTTGCGCCAGAGAAAACAACGGTTCCGCCGTAAATCGAGGGACTGTCGCCGGAAATGACGCCGGCGATCTCAATGCTTCCCTCGATAATGCCCCCTCGAGATTCGATTGGGCCAACGTATCGCGCGCCGCTCACAGAGGATAGAATGCCCAACAGCTTCAAGGGGTTTGCGAACTCACCGGACCCCTCCACCTCCAACCTCGCAGACTCGTCAATGGTGGCTCCCGCAGTCCCGAGCGCCATAGGATTTCCGACCTGGAGAACAGCCGGTGCCAGCACCCTGGTGCTGCCGGAATACGTGTTTGTGCCCGTCAAGCGCACTGTTCCCCGATTGCTGACAATTAATCCGCCGGTGCCGGAGATCGTGCCGAGCACCTCCAGCGTGGTCTGCTCATCCAATTCCGGGGCCAGGGTCAGGGTATGCCCGTTGTTGTCGATGTTCCCGGAAATACGGGTGTAATCGACGTCATCGTTGAGAAAAATTCTTTGCGGGAAATTGAGGCGAATGCCCAGGGCCAACTCAGACTCATCCCAGATTTGCACGCCGGCATTGAGGGCCACCTGATTTCCTTGAATCGTGGTCTCGGAGTGAACGATGATTTCCTGGAACGTCGTGCCCGAGGGGAAATCATTGAAGTTCGTGCGCGGACCCGGCATGTCCTGAAACAGAATTACGTTGCCAGGTTGAGGCGCGACATCGCCAACCCAGTTCGCCGGGGTTGTCCAGAGGTTATCCGGGCCGCCTCCGTCCCATGTGGAGGTGGCCGGGCCGATGGCGGTTAATGTGACGTCGTTACTGACTCCGCCGGAGCCGTAGCTGATCCGAAAAACCAGGCCGGCTTCGGCAGGCACGAGCGCGCCTTCCGGCAAGCCCGCGAACGTGCCGTTGATCGGGTCCGTGCCGTCGTTGCGAACGATAATAAACTGCTGGTTTGGCTGTGCAGGCGGCGTTCTCATGTTCACCTGCAAACGAGCGTTCTCGAGATTCACGGATCCGCGGACATCCAGGTTGTTGCCGAAGGGCAGGGGCAAGCCTAATTCCACGGCCAGGGTCGTAAAGGAATCGAGCGTCATCCCGCGGGTTGCCGTAAACCCATCCACGCCGTTGCTGCCGGGCGCAAAGGTCTTTGCCAGCCCGCCGGTCATCGTCAAGTTGCCGACTGCGCCACCGCCGCTCAGGTAAGTGCCCCGGAAAAGTAGATCGCTCGGCGTCTGTGCTCCGTTGATCATGACTTCCCCTTCGAATTCACTTAGGCCCTGGTAGGTGTTGTCGCCGTTCAGATAGAACGGACCCGCGCCAGCCACTCTCAACCCGCCCGGGCCCGAAATCACGCCGTCGATGGCGCTTCCGCCTGTCCCCACGATGCGCGCGTTGTTCCCCGGCAAGCTGATTGGACCCGACCATCGGTTGCCGCCGTGCAACCCCAGCCTGCCGCTAAGAACCAGCGGTTCGCGGACCGGAACGGACGGATTGGGAAAGGGATACTCCAACTCTGCGCCGGCATCGACGATCGTTTCGGCCGAAGCATTTCCCAACCCGTAGCTATTGGAGATGTGCAGGACACCTTGCTGAACGTGCGTGACGCCCCAGTAAGAATTGGTTGCCAGCGAGAATGACAGCGTTGCGTGTCCCAACTTGCTGATTCGCCCGCCGCCCGCAAGTTCGCCCAGCACCGAGATCCATCCGGAGGCGATAAAGGTCAGGTCGTGCAGTTGCGTGTCAATACGCCCGTGAAAACTAAGGCCCGTATTCTGGCCGGACTGCACGGAGAAGGCCTGCGGGGCTACCAATGTGATGGGCAACCACACCTGCACCTGGCTTGGAGCGGGCCCACACGAAACCGTGACACCTCCTGAAAGAGTGATGCCCGCGCCCGTGAACTGATAGCTGTTCGACAATACAATGATCGTTCGGAATCCGGTGCCGGCAGGAAAATCGTTAAACGATGCCGCGCGCGCCGCGCCCGCGGGAAAGAGCAAGTCATCGCCGGCATTCGGTAACTGGTCTTCCGCCCAATTCGCCGCCGTCATCCAGCGGTTATCGACGCCGCCCCCGTCCCAGGTGCGCACCGCCGCTTCGGCGCACACCGCGGCGCAGATTAGCGGGATAAGAATTGCAAATTGCTTAGTAAGCGAGCGCATAGCTCGAATGCCCGATTGTATTACATGGATCATGAACCACTCCCATCGAAGTACAGAAGCCCGTTGCGGCTGCGACCATCATGAAAACCTGATGTCCAGTGTCTCCAGAAACGCCTCTCTTCGCAAGCCTTGTTCCGCGCCGATCGAGACCGGTGTTGCACCTGAGGTTGAAAAAATTTGGGCGAAACACGGTGCAACACGCTGCAACACAGTGCAACACGGTGCAACGATTGGGGTGGTGCTGCATGGATGTTGCACTGGCCGATCCGGCCAAGTCCGGTTGGGCCTGAAGGACAGGTGTCAGCGCGAAGCCTCGGATTACCTCGGATAGGTCCGGAGTGGGTTGGGGCGGTGAAAGCGCAAAACCGGACGTTTCCGGACGATGGCTTTTTTAAACACAGAGGACACCGAGGACACGGAGGAGGGGAAGGGCAGGGGCTGCGGGGACTGCGGTTTCTAGAGGCAAAAAGGCGAAGGAGGTTTTTCATACGATTTTCCGCGTTTACAGCCTTACGGTTCTTAAACATATAGACTCTAGTTTAGTATATATATAATGT